>NZ_RZSL01001100.1:0-974 GCF_003997355.1 Mesorhizobium sp. M1E.F.Ca.ET.041.01.1.1
AGCTTATGCAGATGGCGCAAACCACCGCTTCCGTCGACCAGGCGATCGCCGACCCGGATGGCGATCCGGCCGCGATCTCGGCCGCCGCGCGCAACCGCTATTTCGAGGCGGCTCTCGACGAAGGCAATCCGTCGAAGCCGCTCAAGGCCTTTCTCGAAGGGTTGCTGGGCAGGGCCGGCGCCAAGCCGGTGCCGGTCGCCGTTCCCGCCGCAAGCCCGGCGCCGATCAGGCGCAAGCCGCGCCCGCTGCCGCCGCCGCAGCGGCGCCTGCGCATCTACGCGCTCGACCCTTCGGTCGCCAAGCGGCTGGACTCGGTGTCGGTCCACCAGGCGACGCTCTCGGTTCCCTGGGACGACGAGCCATCGGCCGACAAGCCGCTGCTGGCGGGCCCGATCGGCGAATATCTCGAGGTGGTCGATGTCGATCCGGCCTCCGACCGCGTCTACGATCCGGTCGACCTCAACGACAAGGTGCTCCTGGCCCAGGACGGCCTGCCGCCTTCGGAAGGCAATCCGAAGTTTCACCAGCAGATGGTCTACGCGGTCGCCATGACAACGATCGGCCATTTCGAGCGCGCACTCGGCCGTCGCGCGCTGTGGGCGCCGCACTATTCGCAAACCCCCGGCCGCAGCGGCGACATGACGGTAAAGGCCCACTATGTGCCGCGCCTGCGCATCTATCCACACGCGCTGCGCGCCGAGAACGCCTATTACAGCCCGGAAAAGAAGGCGCTGCTGTTCGGCTATTTCCCGGCAACCAGCAATGAGGGCGACGTCACCACACCTGGGACGACGGTGTTTTCCTGCCTGTCCAGCGACATCATCGCGCATGAGATGTCGCATGCGCTGCTCGACGGGCTGCATCGCCGCTTCCAGGAAGCGTCCAATCCGGACGTTCCGGCCTTCCATGAGGCGTTTGCCGACATCGTTGCGCTGTTCCAGCATTTTACCCTGAAGGAGCTGGTGAGTTTCGAG
>NZ_RZSL01001101.1:0-968 GCF_003997355.1 Mesorhizobium sp. M1E.F.Ca.ET.041.01.1.1
TCGCCGCGCTCTACCGCGAGTTTTGCCGAACCTGGCCGGCATCGGAGGGCCGTGCCGAGGCGCCGTCCGGTGTCCTCCTCGATCCCGACAAGGTCGCAAAAATTCCCGACGCGCCGCGCTCGGCCCGGCCGTTGGGTGAAATCCTACGGCCACGGGCAAAATCGCCGCCTGCCACCACAGATGGTCCCGGCGTCAATCCCGGCGGCGCCAAGCAAAGGAGCGCGCCATGAACACAATCCCGATTGAGCAGATCGGCTTTGAAATGCGCTTGCGCAAGATCAGCCAAGCGCAGGTCGAAAGACTGGCCGGCAGCATCGCCGATGTCGGCATCCTCCATCCAATCACGGTTTACCGGCGGCAGATCATCAGCGACGGCAGGCCGATAGACGGCTACGGGCTTGTTGCGGGCGCTCATCGCGTCGAGGCATGCAAGCGTCTGGGCCTGGCCGAGATACCGGCGCATGTCGTCGAGCTTTCCGATCTTGAGCGCCAGATCGCCGAATGCGACGAGAACCTGTGCGGCCCCGCGCTGACGCAATCCGAAAAGGCACTGTTCATCCGCCGCCGCAAGGATGCCTATGAGGCTCTCCATCCAGAGACGAGGCGAGAGGCAACACTTAAGCAGGGAACGGAACTCCCGTCTCGCCAAGTTGGCGAAACGGGAAAGATAGACCGCTTCACGACCGACACCGCCGCCAAGACCGGCCAAAGCGAGCGGGCCGTTCAGCGGGCCGCCGAACGCGGCGCCAAGATCAGCGACAAGGCGCTGGTCGCCGTGCGCGGCACCAAGCTCGATAAGGGTGCCTATCTCGACAAATTGAAAACCGTGCCGGAGCCGGATCAGGTCGCCAAGGTCAAGGCCGATCTCGCTTCCAGCCGGCCGCCGGCGAAATCCGAGACGGTCGAAGCGGTGACTAGAACAGCAAAGCGGGAATCCACCTTGCGGCAGCGTTTCGCCGACGCAATTT
>NZ_RZSL01001102.1:0-966 GCF_003997355.1 Mesorhizobium sp. M1E.F.Ca.ET.041.01.1.1
GTCTTCTGCCTTGAATGTCCAGCCGTTCTCGCCCATGAAATGATGCACCACCGAAACGGAGATGATGCCTTCCAGCTTCTTCAAGGCACGGAAAATCAGCGTCCGGTGCGCCCATGGGCAGGCGAGCGAAACGTAAAGATGATAGCGGCCAGGCTCTGCCTTGAAGCCGCGCTTGGCGCCTTCCGCCGGCGCGCCGTCGCGCGTCACCCAGTCGCGCCACAGTGATTCCTTCCGTACAAACCTGCCGCTGCTGTCGGTAACGCGCGACAGGTCCTGCCATTTGCCTTCAATCAGCAATCCCATGCGAAATCTCCTGCGCGTCCTAAGTCCTAAGAAGATTTAGGCGCGTTGCCAAAATGTCGAAACCCTCTGGCGCTGAACAGTTCGTCAAACGACGAAACCAGATTGTCAAGCGGCGGAAAGAAAAGGTCAAAAGCGCCGATTGCAGGCGAACAAAATTGGTGCTAGCGGAGGCGCCCATGTTCGACTTTGCCTCGATCCGGTTCGACCGACGACGAAAGGGCGCCCGCGCTTGATGAAGCGCTGACTGGCGAACGCTGCCGCTTGCAGCAAACCTTCCTCGTATACCGGAACGCAAAGACCATGAGCCTTGCCGACGTGAGATACCTGCCGGAAACCCCGGCGCACGATGCTGAAATCGAAGCCATCAACGACGAGGCCTTCGGGCCCGGCCGTTTTGTGCTTGCCGCCTACAAGATCCGCGAAGCCGGAGGACATGACCGCTCGATGTCCTTTGTCGCCGTCGAGGATGGCACGGTGATCGCCTCGGTGCGCATGACGCGCGTCGCCGCCGGCGCCGGCCGCGCCATGATGCTCGGCCCGCTTGCCGTACGCCCCGCCTTCAAGAATCTCGGCATCGGCCGCAGGCTGGTCGCCATCGCGCTCGAGGCCGCCGCGAAGGCCGGAGCGCCGGCCGTGATGCTGGTCGGCGACGAGCCTTACTAC
>NZ_RZSL01001103.1:0-957 GCF_003997355.1 Mesorhizobium sp. M1E.F.Ca.ET.041.01.1.1
AGCATGGCAAGGTCACCTGGGTGATCGAGCAGGGCGCGGTCGGCGGCGTGCCGCTGCTCGACTTCAAGTTCGGCTGCGCCTCGAACGCCGAGGCGATCATGCCCTCGCCGCACCAATTCATCTATTTTCAGGCCGGCGGCTTCGACGCTTCGCTCTTGTCCTTCCTGCAGATCGACCGCCATGGCTCCGTCAACGTCTCGAAGCTTTCGGCAAGGCCGCACGTGACGGCCGGCGCCGGCGGCTTCGTCGACATAACCGCGCGAGCGAAGAAGATCGTCTTCTCCGGCTTCTTCAACGCCGGCGCCAAGCTTTCGCTGGCCGATGGCGCCATCCGCATCGACCAGGAAGGCAAGGTCAAGAAGATCGTCGAGGAGGTCGAGCACATCTCCTTCTCGGGAAAACGCGCGGTCGCTCAGGGGCAGGACATCACCTATGTCACCGAGCGCTGCGTGATGAAGCTGACGCCGGATGGGCTGATGGTGACGGAACTCGCGCCCGGTATCGATCTCGAACGCGACGTGCTGGCGCAGGCCGACATCCCGCTCGCTATCGCCAACGACCTCAAGGTGACGCCTGCCTCGCTCTACCAGGACCGGCCGATCGGCCTGTCGCTCAATGGCGGCGCTTCGCTCGGAGGCGCGCATGGCTGAGCGCCTCGTCACCTTCGAGCAGGACGGCGCCATCGGCGTCGTCATGCTGCGGCGGCCGGAAAAGTTCAACGCGCTCGACATTCCCATGTTGCGGGCACTCGAAACCGCACTCGACGAGGCGGAACTGGCCGGGGGCGTCCGCGTCGTGCTCATCCGCGGCGAAGGCAAAGGCTTCTGCGCCGGCGGCGACGTCGAGGCCTGGGCACAGTTGAGCGCCGCCGACTTCCAGGTGCAATGGGTCCGCTATGGCCATCGCGTCTTCGACCGGCTGGCGCGTCTCCGCCAGCCGACCGTCGCCGTACTGTCC
>NZ_RZSL01001104.1:0-955 GCF_003997355.1 Mesorhizobium sp. M1E.F.Ca.ET.041.01.1.1
ATGCCTTCCAGCACCGCCATCAGTTCGTCCGCGGCGAGCGGCGTCAGCCGCACCATCTGGCAGCGCGAGCGGATCGTCGGCAAAAGGCTGCCCGGCGCGTGCACGATCAGGATGAACAGGGTGCGCGCCGGCGGCTCCTCGAGATTCTTGAGCAAGGCATTGGCGGCATTGGTGTTCATGTCGTCCGCCGGATCGACGATGACGACGCGGTAGCTGCCGTCGTGCGAGGTCATCGACAGGAAGCGGCTGACCTTGCGGATCTCGTCGACGGTAAGCACCGTCTTGAAGCTCTTGGTCTTGTCGTTGGCCGGCCGCGTGAGATGCAGCACCGAAGGATGCGCCCCGGTGGCGATCAGGCGAAACAGCGACGATGCCGGATCGGGGACGGCGAGCGTGCCAGGCGCGGCCGTGAAGTCCGGATATTTGAGAACATGGTGCGCCAGATGGAAGGCGAGCGTCGCCTTGCCGATACCGAGCGGCCCGGTCAGGATCAGCGCGTGCGGCAGCTTGCCGGCGCGGTAGGCGGCGGCAAGCATGCCCGCCGCCTGCGCATGGCCGATGAGCCGCGGCGTTTCCGACGGCTCGGGAACGCCGTCCAGCGTGTCGTGCTGTTCGGGAGCGATGCGTTCGAAGATCATGCCGGCGCCGTCTGCTTGCTTTGCACCCGCATCCGCTTTTCCAGCACCGCGAAAACGGCCGTGGTGACGACGTTCTCCACCGTTTCGGGATCGGCCGCCGCATCGATCACGATGCAGCGGTCCGGCTCCGCCTCGGCGATCGCCAGGAAAGCCTCGCGCCGACGCTGGTGAACCGCGAGCGTTTCTTTCTCGAAACGGTCGGCGCTGTCGCCGACGCCGCGGCGCGCCGCCGCACGCTTCAGCCCTTCGGCCGGATCGATATCGAAGATCAGCGTCATGTCGGGAACCATGCCGCTGATGGCGACAGTTTCCAGCGC
>NZ_RZSL01001105.1:0-954 GCF_003997355.1 Mesorhizobium sp. M1E.F.Ca.ET.041.01.1.1
ACCCACAAGCGCCGCCTGTCGGCCCTTGGACCGGGCGGTCTGACCCGCGAGCGCGCCGGCTTCGAGGTGCGCGACGTGCACCCGACGCATTACGGCCGCATCTGCCCGATCGAGACGCCGGAAGGCCCGAATATCGGCCTGATCAACTCGCTCGCCACCTTCGCGCGCGTCAACAAGTACGGCTTCATCGAGAGCCCGTACCGCAAGATCGTCAACGGCAAGCTGACCAACGAAGTCGTCTATCTGTCGGCGATGGAGGAGGCCAAGCACCACGTTGCGCAGGCCAACGCCGAGCTCGACAAGAACGGCGGTTTTGTCGACGAGTTCGTCATCTGCCGTAACGCCGGCGAAGTGATGATGGCGCCGCGCGAGAACGTCGACCTGATGGACGTGTCGCCGAAGCAGATGGTGTCGGTCGCCGCGGCGCTGATCCCGTTCCTCGAGAACGACGACGCCAACCGCGCGCTGATGGGCTCGAACATGCAGCGTCAGGCCGTGCCGCTGGTGCGCGCCGAGGCCCCGTTCGTCGGCACCGGCATGGAGCCGGTCGTTGCCCGTGACTCGGGCGCCGCCATCGGCGCCCGTCGCGGCGGCATCGTCGACCAGGTGGACGCCACCCGTATCGTCATCCGCGCCACGGAAGATCTCGATCCCGGCAAGTCCGGCGTCGACATCTACCGGCTGATGAAGTTCCAGCGTTCGAACCAGAACACCTGCATCAACCAGCGTCCGCTGGTGCGCATGGGCGACCGGGTCAACAAGGGCGACATCATCGCCGACGGTCCCTCGACCGAGCTCGGCGATCTGGCGCTCGGCCGCAACGTGCTGGTCGCGTTCATGCCTTGGAACGGCTACAACTACGAGGACTCGATCCTGCTCTCCGAGCGCATCGTGGCCGACGACGTCTTCACCTCGATCCACATCGAGGAGTTCGAGGTCATGGCCCGCGACACC
>NZ_RZSL01001106.1:0-951 GCF_003997355.1 Mesorhizobium sp. M1E.F.Ca.ET.041.01.1.1
CCTATATGCCAACGCGCAGCGCTTCCGCTCTCAGATGGGTAAGCTGGGCTTTACGCTTGCCGGCGCCGATCACCCGATCATCCCGGTGATGCTGGGCGACGCTGCTTTGGCGCAGGAAATGGCGCAGCGCATGCTGAAGCGCGGCATCTACGTCATCGGCTTTTCCTTCCCGGTTGTGCCGAAAGGCCAGGCGCGCATCCGCACGCAGATGTCTGCCGCGCATTCCAGCGCCGATATCGACCGCGCGGCCGAGGCATTCGGCGAGGTCGGCAAGGAATTGGGCGTGATCGGCTGAGGCGCTTTACCCTCCTCCTTGTGGGGGGCCGGCGCACGGCCGCTTGCGAAGCAAGTGGCCGGGAGACGGGGCGGGGGTATACAGGGTCAGTACCGTCGCCAGTTGCTTTGACCCCCACCCGGCCCTTCGGGCCACCCTCCCCACAAGGGGGAGGGTAAGGAGGCTGAATGTCCAACATGATGAAGGCACTGGTGAAGGCCAAGGCCGAGCCGGGAATCTGGATGGAAGAGGTGCCGGTGCCGGAGATCGGCCCGAACGACGTGCTGATCAAGGTCAGGAAGACCGCGATCTGCGGCACCGACGTCCACATCTACAATTGGGACCAGTGGGCGCAGAAGACTGTGCCCGTGCCGATGGTGACGGGCCATGAATTTGTCGGCACCGTTGCCGATTTCGGTGCGGCGGTCACCGAATACAAGGTCGGCCAGCGCGTCTCGGGCGAAGGCCATATCGTCTGCGGCCACTGCCGCAACTGCCGCGCCGGGCGAGGGCATCTATGCCGCAATACGCTGGGCGTCGGCGTCAACCGTCCAGGCGCCTTCGGCGAGTACATGGCGATCCCGCAGCACAATGTCGTGCCGATCCCCGACGACGTGCCCGACGAGATTGCCGCCATCTTCGATCCGTTGGGCAATGCCGTGCACACGGCATTGTCC
>NZ_RZSL01001107.1:0-944 GCF_003997355.1 Mesorhizobium sp. M1E.F.Ca.ET.041.01.1.1
CCTGCGCAATTTCGAGGGCGCCGACGAGCGGCTGAGCATGCGCATCACCGAATCGGCCGAAGCCCTGGCCGCACGCGCCTCCGATCTCGGCCGCATCTTCGACGCCGCCGACCAGCATCTGATCTCGCGCATCGCGGAAGGTTCGGAAGCGCTGTCGTCGCGGGCGTCTGAAATTGCCCGCATCTTCGACGATGCCGATAGCCGCCTGGTGTCGCGCATCGCCAGCAGCAGTTCGACCATCGGCGAACATACCGATGCCATTGTCGGCGCATTCGCGGCCACCGAGCAGCGCGTCGCCGATCGCGCTCGCCAGACCGGCCAGGAGCTCGCTGTCCACGCCCGCGAGATCGAGCAGGCGCTTGCCGGCGCCGACGAGCGCCTGGCATCGAGCGCGGCCGCGGCCGCCACCCGTGTCGAGGAGCAGGTGACGAGCGTCGAGAGCCGCCTCGCCCACACCGCCGAAACGATGGGCCAGAAGCTCAGCGAGCAGGTATCGAGCGCCGAGGCCCAGCTCATCTCGCGCGCCAACGTCATCGCCGAAACCTTCACCGCGGTCGGCCAGCATATCGGCCAGAGCACCAACGAGGCGGCAAAGACCATCGGCGCCAACACCCGCGAGCTCAACACCATGCTTGCGGCGCGTTCGGCCGAGATGTCGAAGATCCTCGACGAGACGGCGCGTCCTCTGGTCGAGCGCTTCGCCCAGGGCGGCTCCGAACTGCAGAAAAACATGGAAGAGGTCACCGAGCGGGCGACCGAGAAGCTGCGCAGCGAAAACGCGGCCCTCGTCAACGCGCTCGCCAGCCGCACGGCCGAGACGCTTTCGGCCGTCGAGGGCGCGCGCTCGACGCTGGCCGACAGCGTTGCCGACCTCATCGGCCGCATGTCCACCTCCAGCGCGCAGCTCGGTCAGTTGATCGACCAGGCGGCGGTCAACCTCGGTC
>NZ_RZSL01001108.1:0-937 GCF_003997355.1 Mesorhizobium sp. M1E.F.Ca.ET.041.01.1.1
GCCTGCTGATCTGCTACGACAAATCGTGGCCAGAGGGGTGCCGAGAACTTACCCTTTCGGGGGCCGAACTGCTGGTGATAGGTTCCGCGTGGAGCGCAACTCCTGGCCACGGCGACCGCGAAAACAACTCCGCAGTGCGCAGGTACGACCTATTCGACCGTGTGCGGGCTTTAGAAAACAGCCGCTGGCTCATCTCATCAAATTTCGTTGGTGAACATGGTGGATCAAACTTTATTGGCTTCAGCCAGATTATCGATCCGCTCGGCGGGATCATTATAAGCAGCGGCCTTGACCAAATTGGAGTAGTCACTGCGGAGGTAGATATCTGTGCCGGGCTTGCCGGCGCTTCAGCGCTTTATTGGGGGCCGCGCCTCATTAGGGACCGTCGTGCTGATACCTACAAGGTGCTTAATGGTTCCTTACCAGTCCTGGTGGACGGCTGACAGATCGCTTTTGTCGAAAGCTTCGGCGTTAGAAGCCCAGTTTGAGCCCTGAGGGTTGTCGCACCTTCAAGGATCGCAGTCACGATGAGCCACCAGAGACGCCTGAACCATGCGAGGAGGGGCGCGGAGATGGCGGCCACTCACGAACTTCGGCCCAGATTGCCATCCTCTTTCAGGTGGCCGATCACGGGTTCGTTGGCTCAGCGAAGCTCGCGTTTGATCGCGCCGTGGACGCCGCGCTTCTGGCCCGAGATGGAGACGAGCCAAGGCCGTGGTGTGTGGTCCGCAGAAGTCCTTAGTAGGCCCGTTCGACGGGGCAGCCCGTCGGTGTCCAGTCTCCTCAATCACCTGGTCGAGCGCCACGCGCCATCTTGTTGGAAGGCGAGCACGCCTACGGCTCTGCCGCTGCCGACGGGTGCGGGCCGACAGAGGACGCGCCGTTCCTTGGACGGTCGAGCAGAAGCTGGCGATGCGTGAGGAGCAGGATTCCAGTG
>NZ_RZSL01001109.1:0-934 GCF_003997355.1 Mesorhizobium sp. M1E.F.Ca.ET.041.01.1.1
CTTCTTGCCGACGACGACCGTGGTCGTCATCACCTTGTTGGCGTCCTCGGACCCGTCGAACAGATTGGTCTGATAGAAGTTTTCACCCCTCTCGGCCTTGCCGATCAGCTCGACCAGATGCTGGGTGGGGAACTGCGTCGCGGCGAGCTCGAGCGTGTTCTTCTCGGGCTTGTCGATGTCGACCTTGAGGCCTTTCGGCTCCCTTGTCGCCATTCCCTTGACCTCCTTGTCGAGGTTCTGGTCGACGAAGGACTTCGTCACGAAAGAGAAGGTCTTGCCCTCGGCGTCCTCGAACGTCGTCGTCTGCTGGTCGGTGAGCCTGGTGTTGTCGTTGGTCACGATCTGGGTGACGAAGCGAAACTTCACCGTGTAGCCCTCGCAGGGAGAGCCGTTGAACTCATACACCATGCGACCGGAAATGCCGGTGATGCCCGAGCGGTCGGACGCCTTGTTCAGGGTGAGGTCGTAGACTGCGCGATGCGCCTGCAGCGCGGGCACGGCAAAGGCCGGAGCCATCGGGATGGCCGTCGACAGGAGAGCGGCGGAAAGAAAAAGGCGCGTCACGCGCATGAAGTGCTCCGATCGTCGCGGCCGATGGCAGACCGCAGGGAAAGATGGTCCAGCTTAAAAAAAGTCGTGGCGGAAGCGAGGCAAAAATAGCAATTTCGGCCCGGCCAACGCGGCGTCTTCCAGCAATAGGGAAAACCAATGAGCGAAACAATCGAAAAGCGGCTAAGCGATCTCGGCGTCACCATTCCGGCCGCCGCCGCGCCCGCCGCGAACTACGTGCCCTACTGCCGGACCGGCAACATGCTGTTCACCGCGGGCCAGCTGCCGCAGAAGGACGGCAAGCTGGTAACCGGGCTGCTTGGCCGCGACATCGACACCGCCGCCGGCAAGGAAGGCGCGAAATTCTGCGCCATCAACATATTGG
>NZ_RZSL01000110.1:0-14308 GCF_003997355.1 Mesorhizobium sp. M1E.F.Ca.ET.041.01.1.1
GCGCAAAGCCGCCCGCTGGTCCGGACGGTGGCGGCGAAATTCGACACGTATTTCAGGAATGGAACCGGCAGGCATTCGGTGGCGGTTTGATCAGCGGCCAGGCCCGCTGATCAAAAGTGCTCGCCGACCCTGAACGGGCCGACACGGGTGCCGGCCGCGATCAGATAGGCGGTCGACCAGCCGATCAGCAGAAACCCGTTGACGCCTTCCAGGGCTGCCAGGACGCGCCAGCCATGGGCGGGCACCACGTCGCCATAGCCGACCGTCGAAAAGGTGATGGTCGAAAAGTAAAGCGCCGTCTCGAAGTCGCCCAGGATTCCGAGGAACAGGTAGACTCCCGCCCACAGCCAGACTTCCGCCGTCATGACCGCAAAAAGTCCCATCACGACGCTGATCATGGCGACGACCCGGCTGCGGCGGCCGTGCATGCGAAAGAGCGCCACAAGGCGTGCCATCACGTAGGTAATCGCGATAAGGCCGAAAGTGTGGATCAGGACCGTCAGGCTTATGACGATGGTGCCGACGCAAAGGTTGAGGATCATCCCGGGAAACTACGGACTGCGATGGCCGTAGTCATTGCGTAAAATCAAAGCAAAGCACCGGCCGGGTAAAAGCACCCGGCGCCGGCGGCGTTTGACAGGCCAGCCTATTCGCCGACCGCGACCACGGCGGGACCAAGGCGAAAGAACATGGCGAGCTTCAGGCTCGTCGCTATTCGTTCCGCCCGCTCGACAAACACCGCCGCGGTCTCGGAGGCGAACAGCTCTGCCGCAGTCTCCTTGAAGAGAGCCAACCAGATATCGAAGTCGGCTTCAACGACATCCTGAAGCTTCAGGTGAGCCGGCACCGGCCGTCCATGATAGTCGCCGCTCTTCAATATGACGGAGCACCAGAAGTCCGTCATCTTCTCGAGATGAGGCTCCCAATCACCGACGATCTCGCGGGCGAAAATGGGCCCGAGTCGCTCATCCTTCCTGACCTTGGAATAGAATTTGCGGACCAGTGCTCCTATCGAGGCCCGACGACATCAGAACGAACCAGGGGCTGTTCGGGGGCAGGGCGAACCCTGTCGAGCAAGACCGGTTTCGAAGTCATTCACGTTCCTATTCTTCAAGCTTCAGGTAACGCCCAGGCGATGAAGCGCGTCCTGAAACCAGCTACGGTCATGGACGAGTCGAAAGCCCAGATTGTCGGGCGGCGTGCCCACCGCGCAACCGCCGCTTTTGCCGTCGCGGATGAAGTTCGACATGTAGGTGCGGTGGAAGCCCTCCACAACATGCACGCCGCAATTGCTGATCGAGCTGGCAATGCCGCCGCCGGACATCGTCGCGTGGGCATAGCATGTGGATGTCCACTCCCAGACATTGCCGGCAATATCCGCGACGCCCTTTGAGTTGAGGCCGAAGGACCCGGGTGTCCGCGGTTCAGGATCCGATTTGCGACCGAGCGCAACCTCGTTGCGATACTGCGTGAGCCATCGCCTTGCCGGGTCGGCCGGGTCGCCTTCGCCGGCCTCTATGTCGGCTCTGAACCGCTCGCCAGCGGCATAGGCCCATTCCAGGTCTGTCGGCAGCCGCCATGTCTCGCCCGTTCGCGCCGACAGCCAGTTTGCATAGGCTTGCGCATCGGTGAAGCTGACGCCGGTCGCCGGAACGTTGCCGGCGAGGCGCGAGTCGGCGGGCTTGCAGGCGCCATCCGAAACGCAACGGTCGTAATCCGTTGCGCTCACCTGGAACTTCATGATTTCCAGCGGCGCATCGATGGTCTCCTTCAAGACGGGCGCCGGCGCGGGATGACTGTCCTTGAGGAATTCGCCAGGCTGCGAGTGGTTGAAGGAACCAGGCGCCAGAACCACCAGTTCACCCACGGCTACGGAAGCCCCCGATTGCGAACCATCGACCGCATGGCTGACGCCCAAACCGATGAGCGCGGCGGCCGCGATCGTTCCAAATGTGAAGACAGGATCGAAAGACATGCCGAAAACTCCGCCTGCCGTGCAACCCGCCGGCGGTAAGGGCGGGTTGCACGGTGATCGGCCCTCTCAGGTTACGAGGCGATCGCCTTGGGCGGTTCGACCTGCATCATCAGATCGTCGTCCCAGCTTCCGTCGACGGTGAAGTGCGCTGTCGCGCCGAGCTCGACCGCCTCGATCAGATTGTGATTGACGTAGGCATAGACGCCCGGCTGCCGGAATGTGTAGAGCGCGGCGCCGGCGGATCCACCGCGGATGAACCAGGTTTCCATGTCCTTGGCAGGCGGGTTCGCGAACTTGCCGCCCTCCCAGACGAAGTCGCCGTGGCCGCCGATCAGGTGCGGTCGCGTGTCGCGATTGGCCTGCGAGTGGACGATGAGGACGGTCTCGCCGACCTTGGCCTTCATGGCGTTTTGGCCGGTCAGCGATCCTGCCTTGCCGTTGAACACGACATGCGTCGGGATCAGCCCGCGCATCACCTTCACGGTGTCGTCGTAATTGTCGCCGGCCGAGTCGTACTTCTTGAATTTTCCCTGTTCGTCGCGCGGGATGTAGAAGTCGTTCTCGCCGACATAATAGATACGGTCATAGCGGAGGGGCTTGCCCTTGTCGTCCTTCAGGCCGTCGCGCGGGAGCACCATCACGGCTCCGCTCATTCCCGACACGACATGCCAGGGGATCATCGCACCGCCCGGCGCGCAATGGTAGACGAACGTGCCCGGCCGGGTCGCCTTGAAGCGCAGCGTCACCTGCTCGCCCGGATTGACCAGGGTCAGCCCGCCGCCTCCGAGCGCGCCGGTCGCCGCATGGAAGTCGATGTTGTGGGCGAGCGTGTTGGTATCGGGATTGATCAGCGTGAGCTCGAGATAGTCGCCCTCATGCACGACCATCAGAGGGCCCGGAATGGAGCCGTTATAGGTCATGGCGTTGAGCTGCGTGCCGTCGGCATCGATGACCATCGGCTTCTCTTCGATCTTCATGGTGAACTCGACGACCTTGGGACCGCCTTTGGCCACCTGGTCGTGAGCGTGCACGAACGGCGGCGCGACAAGGGTCACCTTCTCGCGTGGCAGTCCGGCCACATCCTTCGCGGCCGCCATCGCCGGCGCCGAGCCAAGGGTGACAACGGCGGCAGCGGTAAGAACAGAACCCAACAAGGCTTCACGTCTCGTAAGCATTTTTCATCTCCTGAACTTCACCGTTTCGATGAAGCCAGGATAGTATCTTTGCGCGGCGCTTCTTTGCGTTTGCGCAAACCTGGATCAATTGATTTTTGATTTGGATCAATTGCCGAATGCATCCCCGCATTGCTTGGCCGTGATTGCAGCGGATGCCAAATCGCAAATGAAACTGGCCGGACAGACCTCTCCCATGGTCTGTCCGGCCAGTGCCTCCAGCCCGCCATTGCCGGAGGCAGCCACGCGCGCTGTCGGATCAGTTCGAAGCGGTCTTGGTCGCTTCCGCGAACAGTTCGGCAAAGACGGGCTTCGCCTTGCCGGTCTGCTTGACGGCTTCCGCCGCTTCCAGGTTGACGGGCTTGCCGACGACGATCAGAGCCACCATGCCCATGCCGTAGTGGGGAGCGCATTTCACGCCATAGACGCCCTCTTTGGTAAGGGTGACCGTGATCTCCTCGCTCGCCTTGCCCTTGAAGGCTTCAGCGCCGTCCGGGATCATTCCCTTGATAATCTCGGCATTGTGGGTCTTGTCGGTAGGCACGAACTTGATGGTGTCGCCGGGAGCCGCCCGGACAAAATCGGGCTGGAACACCATCGCGCCCTTTTCACCCTTGTTCAGCATCTGCACGACATGTTCTTCGGCATTGGCAACGCCGGCAATTGAGAGCAATGCGATCGCCGCGCCAACCAGGGGCAGTTTCATTGGAGAATTCCTTTCTTTGTTTCACCACGGCATCAACCGTTGCGTCCTTCTAGTTTGCCGGGCGACCTGGTGATTTGCGCTGGCGCAAATTGCCCGACGAAAATGATCGGCGCGCAACAAGCGAGGAGGTGGGCCGCGTCGCCCGCTTTCAAGAGGCGCTCTTGCGGCGTGCTTGCAGGCGTGGCCGCAAGAGCATGCCGCCAAACAGCACTGCATAGCCGGCGAAGGCCGCAACCCAGAGTGCCGCCGAGATGTGGAGGAGAATCGCCGCGCCAGGCGCCATGGCGGCGGCCACGCGCAGAATGGCGGCGCTTACGATCGCGACGAAGACAGCTCTTGTTCCTCCGCTCGCCCTCAATTCGCGGCCCGTGTGGCCGAGGGAAGCGCGGGTCATGACGGCAAGCGTCATGCAGGCGATCGCCCCCACCGCGAACGCATGGATGCCGGCAATTGCGGGGATCGTTTCCGGAGCGAAGATGGCCAACCCGGCAAGCAGCAGCCCAAACGGCACAAAGGCGAATGCGACATGCAAGATCAGAACCAGAGGATCGGACGGCGTTCGGTCACCCGCCCAGCGGGCGAGCCGAATGGCATTGAAGATCGCCGCGGCGATCAGCAGCACGCCGGTTGCGATGCTGTCGGGGAAGAAAGCCCACGCGGCGAGTCCCATGGCCGACAGCGCGATGGTTCCGGCATCGAACCGGCCGAACGGTGCCGGGAGCCGGCCCGGCTTCTCGCGAGCCAGCCAATTGCGTGTGAAACTCGGAACGATCCGACCGCCGATGATCATGATGAGGACGACGACCGCTCCAAGACCGAGGCGCCGGCTCATGTCGGAGACGCCCTGGTAATGGGCTTCGGCGTGAAACATGACATTTGCCGCGAAAAGCGTCGCGACCGGCAGGAGCACCTTGAGGTTCCGCCAGTTTCTCCCGGCAACGATTTCCGTTGCGGCGGCGGCGACCACGGCGAGAAGAAAGGAGCAATCCATGGCTGCGCTCAAGAGCCAGCCCATCTCTGCCGAAAAGAACACGGCCACCCGGCCCGCGATCCAGAGCAGTACGAGCACGAGCAGGCGAAAGTCCTGAACGGGAAGTCGTCCGGTCCAATTCGGAATTGCAGTCAGCAGGAAGCCGGTCACGACTGCCGATAGATAGCCGAAGAGCAATTCGTGAATATGCCAGTCCACAGGCAGGAACGTGCTGAAGGTTTCGAGCTTGCCGTAATAGAGGGGCAACCACAAAAGCATCGCGGTAGCGGCTTGCAGCGAGCCAAGCAGAAAGAAGGGCCGGAACCCGTAGGAGAGAATTGCCGGATAGGCGCTCGGCCGCGTCCGTGGAATTGCCATGACTGCCTCGTTGGAACCCAGGCAAGGTGCCTGTGTGGCTCTTCTATCCCGGTCAAGGAGGATGGAATTTGCCTCAGCGCAAACAAGAGCGTGAATCGCGGGCGACACCGACAGGAAGCTTCACTTGTCGACGGGCGGTCGTCCGTGACACAGTCTGGTCAGGGGCCTGAGCGTGTTTGCCCCGTTGAAAGCCCGGGGAGAAAAGGCCGTTGGCAAGCCTTGATCGATCACTGATTGCCGGTCTGTCCGTTTTCGAGGGGATCGCAGCCGCGGACCTCGACCGCATAGTCGGGCAGGCAAGGTCCATTCGGATTGCCAAGGATCAGCCGGTGTTCGAGCAGGAGCAGGAGGCTCATTCATTCTTCCTGCTGCTCGACGGCCACGTGCGCGTGGTGAAGTCGACCCCGGACGGGCACGAGGTGACCGTCCGGTACATAAGCCCCGGCGAGTTGATGGGGATCGCCAGCGCGCTGGGCCTGACGGCCTACCCGGCAAATGCCATCGCCGCCGTCGATTGCGTGGCGCTTGCCTGGCCAAGCCGGCTCTGGCCGACATTCGCGGCGAGCTTCCCGAGCTTCAGTTCGAACATCTACAAGACGGTGGGAAGCAGGCTGCAGGACGCCCACGCGCGCGTCATCGAGATGTCCACCGAGCAGGTGGAACAGCGCGTTGCGCATGCGCTGCTAAAGCTGATCAAGCAGTCGGGGAAAAAGACCGAGGAAGGGATTCTGATCGACTTCCCGATTTCACGCCAGGACGTCGCGGAAATGACGGGCACCACGCTCCATACGGTGAGCCGGTTGCTTTCAGCCTGGGAAGACCAGGAGCTCGTCAAGAGCGGGCGCCAGAGGATCGTCGTGGTCGAGCCGCATCGGCTCCTCGTCATCGCCGAAGGTCGGACGACGAAAAGCTAGAGCACCGTCCGGAATTGCGTAACAAATAGTTGGAGCGGTTAAGCGATTCTGCCAAACGCCGAGCCGCTCTATTCGACGGGACCGTTTTCGATCGCGGCCTGCAGCTCGCGGCAAAGCTGCTCTTCATCGAGATCATGCTCGCGTGCCGCGTCGGAAACCGTGTGAAAGGAAGCGATCGGGCAGCCGACGCACAGCATGCCGTGCTGGAGAACGACACGGATTGCCGCCGGCGTCTCGCGCATGATCCCGTCCATCGTCGCGTCGTCGTTCAATTTGCGTTTCATGGCATTTGTCCGCATGTACAGGCCGGCATCCTGCACGGGCTTTCTGGTGTGTTCGTTGCTCTGAAACAAAGATGGCGCTGTCTTGCCTCGCTCGGCGAGCCGGAACTTGAGGCGCATTTCAGAGTTGCGGCCGCCCTGGCCTGGCATTTTTGCGATGGATCAAAGCTCGACCGTTCTTCTCCCGATAGATCGATGGCGGCCACTCTTGACACCGGCCGGTCATGAACCGGTGGCAGGCTCGGTGCGTTGTGGTTTAGCCGGGGTCGGTTTGGAACCAGCGAAGGAGTCGGAAATGACCGAGCGTCCCAGCGCCAATCGCTTGTCTGCGCAGGAACTGCACGACATCGATGCCTACTGGCGTGCCGCCAACTACCTGACCATCGGGCAGATCTATCTGCTCGACAATCCGCTGCTTCGCGAGCCCCTTCGGCTGGAGCATGTCAAGCCCAGGCTGCTTGGCCATTGGGGAACCTCGCCGGGCCTCAGCTTCATCTATGCGCATCTCAACCGCGCCATCAGACTGCGCGACGCAAACGTCATCTATATCTGCGGCCCTGGCCACGGCGGGCCTGCCATGGTCGCGAACACCTACCTCGAGGGCACCTACAGCGAGATCAATCCCGATATCCAGTTGGACGAGGCCGGAATGAAGAAGCTCTTCCGGCAGTTCTCCTTTCCCGGCGGCATCCCAAGCCACGCGGCGCCGGATGTGCCCGGATCGATCCATGAAGGTGGCGAGCTCGGCTACGCGCTCTCGCATGCCTATGGCGCCGCCTTCGATAACCCGGGTTTGATCGTCGCTTGCGTCGTTGGCGACGGCGAGGCGGAAACCGGGCCGCTGGCCACGTCCTGGCATTCCAACAAGTTCCTCAACCCGGCGCGTGACGGGGCGGTGCTGCCGATCCTCCACCTCAACGGCTACAAGATCGCCAATCCCACCATTCTCGCCCGCATCCCTGAGGAGGAATTGCGCGCGCTGTTCGTCGGCTATGGCTACGAGCCGCTGTTCGTCGAAGGCGACGATCCGGCCTGGATGCACGAGCGCATGGCCGTCGTGCTCGACGATGCGCTGGATAGCATCAAGGCGATCCAGCAGGCGGCGCGCAGCGGCGCGGCGACCGCGCAGCCCCGTCCGAAATGGCCGATGATCGTGCTGCGAAGCCCAAAGGGCTGGACAGGCCCCAAGGAGGTCGATGGACTGAAGACCGAAGGGTTTTGGCGCGCGCACCAGGTTCCACTCTCCGGCCTCGCCGAAAACCCTGCGCATCTGAAGATGCTCGAGGATTGGCTGAAGAGCTACCGGCCTGAAGAACTCTTCGATGCCGCGGGCGTACCCGTGCCCGCGATCGGCGCCACCGCGCCGCAAGGCGCCATGCGCATGGGCGCCAACCCGCATGCCAATGGCGGTCTGCTTCGCCGGTCCCTCGAACTGCCTGGCTTGAATGAGCATGCGGTCCCGCTCTCCCGCCCCGGAGACGTCAAGGCAGAACCGACCCGTGTCATGGGCAACTTCCTGCGCGACGTCATGGCGCTGAATCAAGGCTCGAACAACTTCCGCATCGTCGGCCCCGACGAGACGGCTTCGAACCGGCTGCAGGATGTCTTCGAGGTGACGGAGCGTGCCTGGATGGAAGAGATCCTGCCCGAAGATGTTCACCTCGGCAGGGAAGGCAAGGTTCTGGAGATCCTGTCCGAGCACACCTGTCAGGGCTGGCTGGAAGGTTATCTCCTGACTGGCCGCCACGGCTTGTTCTCCTGTTACGAGGCTTTCACGCACATCGTCGATTCCATGTTCAACCAGCATGCGAAATGGCTGGACGCTTGCCGCAAGCTGCCCTGGCGGCGACCGGTCGCCTCGCTGAACTACCTCTTGTCCAGCCACGTTTGGCAGCAGGAGCACA
Source organism: Mesorhizobium sp. M1E.F.Ca.ET.041.01.1.1 (assembly GCF_003997355.1). Lineage (NCBI taxonomy): Bacteria > Pseudomonadati > Pseudomonadota > Alphaproteobacteria > Hyphomicrobiales > Phyllobacteriaceae > Mesorhizobium > Mesorhizobium sp. M1E.F.Ca.ET.041.01.1.1. The sequence continues at coordinate 8,301 of NZ_RZSL01000110.1, forward strand.
ACGGCTTCAGCCACCAGGACCCAGGCTTCATCGACGTGGCTTTGAACAAGAAAGCGGATGTCGTGCGCGTCTACCTGCCGGCGGACGCAAACAGCCTGCTTTGCGTGACCGACCATGTGCTGCGAACATGGAACCGCATCAACGTCATCGTCGCCGGCAAGGCCAAGTCCTGGCAGTGGCTGTCCATCGACGACGCGAAGGTTCACTGCAGCGCCGGCATCGGCATATGGGACTGGGCGTCGACCGACCGCGGGACCGAGCCGGATGTGGTGATGGCTTGTGCCGGCGATGTGCCGACGCTCGAGACGCTGGCCGCCGTTCAGATTATGAGAGATCACATTCCCGAACTCAGGATCAGGGTGGTCAATATCGTCGACCTGATGACCCTGCAGCCGAAGGAACACCATTCGCACGGCCTGTCGGATCGCGAGTTCGACGCGCTTTTCACCAAGGATAAGCCCGTCATCTTCGCCTACCACGGCTATCCATGGACCATCCATCGCCTGACCTATCGGCGGACCAACCATGACAACATCCATGTGCGCGGCTACAATGAGGAGGGGACGACCACCACACCCTTCGACATGACCGTGCTGAATGGGCTGGACCGCTATCATCTCGTGCTGAGCGTGCTCGACCGCATTCCCGAGCCGGCCGGCGCGCACATCCAACTGAAACAGGCTATGGAAGGCAAGCTGATCGAGCACCATGCCTATATCCGCGAGCATGGACAGGACATGCCCGAAATCCTCGGCTGGAAATGGGAGCGGTAGTCGATGCCGAAGCGCCACACCGAGAGGACGGGCGCCGTGAGGTTGGCCGGAACCGGCCGGCAATGATCGGTACCATTCTCATCCTCAATGGCGGTTCCTCAAGCCTGAAGTTCGCCCTGTTTCAGGAGCGCGGCGAACTTCCCCTGCTGGCGCGTGGCAGCGTTTCATCGATCGGGTACCGTCCACGATTGCACGTCGCGCCCATGGCTTTGTCGCCCGGGATCGACAGGAGCTTGGGGGACGGGCCGATCGATATTGCGAAGGCATTCGAAGCCGTATCCTCCTTTCTCGCCGATAGCGGCCTTCTGCGCCAGGTCGGCAAAGTCGGCCATCGCATCGTGCATGGCGGTCAGAATTTAGTTCGCGCGACCCTGCTCGACGAGCGCACGCTCGATCTTCTGCACAGGCTCGAACCGCTCGCTCCGATCCATCAGGCGATTAACTTGGAGATCGTCGGCCTGGCCCGTCGGCTTTTGCCTGGAGTCAAACAGGTCGGCTGCTTCGATACCGCCTTCCACGCGGCGCGGCCCGAGCTCGCCCGGCTCTATGGCTTGCCGCGCGAGATGTCGGAGCAGGGCATCGTCTCCTATGGCTTCCACGGGCTCTCCTACAGCCACATCGCTGCGAAGCTCCGTGACCGCTACGGCTCAAGCGCCGGCGGACGAACGATTGTCGCCCATCTCGGCAGCGGGGCGAGCCTGTGCGCGATGAAGGCCGGGGAAAGCCTCGCCACCACCATGGGTTTTTCGACGCTTGACGGCCTCGTCATGAGCACACGCTGCGGCGCCATCGATCCTGGCGTGCTTCTGCACCTTTTGCAGGATCGCAAGCTGTCGCCGGACGAATTGTCCACCTTGCTTTATGAGCAATCGGGCCTGCTCGGCGTATCCGGCATTTCCGGGGATATGCAGACCCTGCTTGCGTCGAAGGACCCTGCGGCGGCCCGTGCCGTCGATCTCTTCGTCTATCGCGTCGGGCGTGAGATCGGATCGCTCGCAGCCGCGCTTGGAGGGCTCGACACGCTCGTGTTCACCGCGGGCATCGGCGAGCATGCGCCTCAAATCCGGCAAAGGATCTGCGAGGCCGCGGCATGGCTCGGTGTCGCGCTCGATGACGGTTTGAACCGCGGTGGCGTCGAACTGGTCAGCGCCCCGAATTCCCGCGTCGACGTTCTTGTCATTCCGGCCGACGAGGAACGCGCGGTGGCCACGCAACTCCTCAAACTCGAAGTGGTCTGATTTGCCCGTGACGGGTGGTGGGACTCAGAGCGGTTCAGCGTTTGGTAGAATCGCTGAACCGCTCTAACTGTTTATTTTTACGCAATTCCGAAGGGAAGGCTCCGGCGAAGTCGCCGAGCCCAATCGTTGCGCGCTTTTCCTGAAATTGCTCTAGCCCGGCAACTTGGCGCCGAGCTTCCGCTGAACCAGGACGAGTGTAGAGTCATTGGGGTCGGGTGCGACGGTGAAGCCCATCTCGCGCTCAAGCTCGATCGCGGCGCGGTTTTCCCGGCTCTCGATCGACTCGATCGTCTCGATGCCATGGTCGTCTGCATAGCGCGCGATGTAGCCGAGAAATTCCCAGCTGACGCCGAGATGCTTGCGGTCTTCGCGAATGCAGATGGCGACTTCGCCGCGCCGGTCGGCCGGATCGTTGGCGAGGGTCGCCACTGCGATCAGCATCCCGTCGGTCGAGAATGCAAGAAAATTATGAATATGCGGATCGTCTGAACGGGTCATCGCCACCAGCCGCTCATGCGAGACCTCCTTCACGGCTCCGAGGAAGCGGAAGCGCAAATCCTCCGGCGTCACATGAGTGAAGAACTCGGCTACGAGCGGCTCGTCGTCGGCGCGTGCACGGCGCACTTCGAAGCGGAATCCGGTGTGCGTGGTAAGTGTGGTTTTCATTGGCATCCCTTTCAGGAGGTTGATGCGGAGATCGGCTCGAAAAGGGCCTCATTCCCCCATCGCCAGCAGCGCATCCCGCTTGAGGATTTCGATGCTGCGCAGGCTGAGCAGGCGGATGACGCCTTTCTCCTTCAGCCGCGTGAAGACGCGCGACACGGTTTCGATGGTGAGGCCGAGATAGTCGCCGATATCGATCCGCGACATCGGCAGTTCCAACTGCCGCAACCCACCCTGACGCTCGGACATTTCGACCAGGAATGCGGCGACGCGCTCGATGGCGTTCTGGCGGCCAAGCACCAGAAGATGTTCCTGCGCGCGGGTCAGCCCCTTGAGCGCAAGGGGCAGAAGCTGGCGGGACATGTCCATGCCCGAGGGGGTGCGAAAGACGCGCACGCCGGTCGCATTGATCGCTTCGGCGAAGAAATGGTGATTGGCGTCGGCTTCGAAGCCGAATGTTTCTCCGGCCAGGTGGAACGCGCTTATCTGTCTGCGGCCGTCGGCGAGCAAGCGGTAGATACGGACGGCGCCGAATTCGACCTGGTAGAGGGCACCGGCCTTTTCGCCCTGGGCGTAAATCTCGGCGCCGGCCGGGAAGAAGCTGACCGGCTGCGTTGTCGCCCCTTCAAAGATGGGCGCCGGGCTCTGATGAGGAAGGTATGACGACAGTTCGATCTTGGCGGAGGCTTGGGCGTACATGGCTGTGGTCCCGGTGAATTCGTGACAACAGCAATCGCCCAAATCCCGCCGCGCCGAAATTCGGTTATGTCCCTAGGGGAAACTACTTAGAGCGGAGCTCGAGATCGCCGATGGAGCCATGCCTTGCTGAGCGCAGCCGCAACGCACCGTCCGAGGTGCCGGTCGGAGCCAGAGCGGGTTCGGTCGCGAGAACGGGCGCTATGCGGCCGAAGAATTCTGTGTCCTCAAAACCGTCGTCATTCGGGACTCGCGCAGCTATCCGCGCTATCTACCCGGCAGATTGCTTTGATCGACAGGGAGCAACAATGCGTACCAGAACCAGTATTCGCGTGGTCGGCTGTCATGCCGAGGGTGAGGTCGGCGATGTCATCGTGGGCGGCGTGCTGCCGCCGGCGGGGCGCACAATGATGGAAAAGATGATCACCATGGAGCGTGATCACGACCATATAAGGCGCATGCTGATCTGCGAGCCGCGCGGCAGTGTTGCCCGGCACGTCAATCTTCTGGTGCAATCGACGCGCGAGGATTGCGTCGCCGGCGCAATCATCATGGAACCGACGGAATACCCTCCGATGTCCGGCTCCAACACGATTTGCGTCGCCACGGTGTTGCTCGACACCGGCATGGTGCCGATGAACGAGCCCGAGACGTGCTTCAAGCTCGACATGCCGGGCGGTGTCATCGAGGTGCGCGCCGAATGCCGCGACGGCAAATGCCTGTCGATAACTTTCCGCAACGCGCCCGCCTTTGCCGAACGCCTCGATGCCGACATCGAAGTCGAGGGGCTGGGAACGCTGAAGGTCGATATCGCTTATGGCGGCATGTTCTACGCGATCGTCGACGCCGATGCGCTCGGCTTCTCGGTCGTTCCCGACGAGGCGCGCGAACTGGCCGTTATCGGCGAGAAGGTTCGACGCGCCGCGCGCGAACAGCTCGATGTCGTCCATCCGCAGTTCGACAATGTGCGCGGTGTGTCGATCGTGCAGTTCGCGATGCCTTTCCAAGGGCCTGGCAACGTCACCCGCAACACATGCATCGTTTCGCCTGGACGATCGGACCGCAGCCCGACGGGAACCGGCACCTCGGCCCGCATGGCCGTGCTTCAGGCCCGTGGCTTGATGGGCGTCGGCGACGTTCTGATCCATGAATCGATCATCGGCTCCCGCTTCACCGGCAGAATAGTTGAACTGACCGAAATCGCCGGTCGCAAGGCGATCGTTCCGGAGATCACCGGCAGGGCGTGGATCACTGGCGAGCACAACTACTATCTCGATCCGACGGACCCGTACCCGCAGGGCTATGTGCTGTCGGACACGTGGGGCACGTCGACCTCGGTGACGCAGTAGGCGTCATCTGGGGAGCCGGCGCCGGCCGAGCGAACTGGCCGAACGAGAGATCAATGAAGGTTGCAACATGCCGCTTGTTGAGATCGATCTCTATCCCGGCCGCTCACCAAGTCAAAAGTACGAAGTGGCGGAGACCATAACGCGTGTATTCATGGAAAAATCGGAGACGAGATAATCGGCGAGCGAGACATGGGTAGTCATGGAACGACGCTCATCGTATCCGATCCGGACGGGAGTATCATTCATCTCTGGAAGCGCGCCTGAGGCTCCCCCAGGCAGGTAAGAAACTTATGAGGTTTAGCGTGCGGATCGATCAGAAGGCATCCGGCGTATTCGCCATCGCTCCAACGCCGTTCGCATCGAACGGAGATATCGATTTCGACTCGATCGACCGGTTGGTGGATTTCTACGCCAAAGTCGGTTGCACGGGTATTACTGCGCTGGGAATCCTGGGCGAAGCGCCGAAGCTGGACGCCGACGAGACGCTTGCGGTCGCGCGTCGGTTCATTCGCCGTTCGCCTATTCCCGTCGTGATCGGCGTATCTGCGCCGGGGCTGGCTTCCATTCGCTCGCTGACCCGGCGCGTCATGGACGAAGGGGCGGCAGGAGTGATGATCGCGCCTCCGTCGCCGCTTCGCACTGACGAGCAGATCGTTTCCTATTTCGCGAGCACCACGGAAGCGATCGGCCCGGAAGTGCCCTGGGTTCTTCAAGACTATCCACTTACGCTGACCGTCGTCATGACCGTCAATGTGATTTCGCGGATCATTACCGCCAATCCGTCATGCGTCATGGTCAAGCACGAAGATTGGCCAGGGCTGGAGAAGATCTCGGCGCTTCGCAAGCTGCAGCGCGAAGGCGCCATGCGTCCGGTATCCATCTTGTGCGGCAATGGCGGCATGTTCCTCGACTTCGAGATGGAACGCGGAGCGGATGGCGCCATGACCGGCTATGCCTTCCCCGACATGCTGGTGGATTTTGTCCGCCTGTCGGCACTTGGCGAGCGTGGAGCGGCCCACGACCTGTTCGATGCGCATCTGCCGCTGATCCGCTACGAGCATCAGCAGGGCGTTGGGCTGGCCGTGCGCAAATATCTGCTCAAGCGGCGGGGGATCATCCGCGACGATGCGATGCGGGTTCCTTTCACCAAAATGTCGCCGGCCGCCGCGGACGAGGTCGAATATCTGCTTTCCCGGGTGGCAAGGCATGACACCCGGGCATCGTTTTAAAGCATGTCTCCCGAAAGTGGGAACCGGTTTCGGGACAAAGACATGCGTAAAATCAAAAAC
>NZ_RZSL01001110.1:0-931 GCF_003997355.1 Mesorhizobium sp. M1E.F.Ca.ET.041.01.1.1
GTGTTCACAACTCGTGTTCGCCAGGCGCGCAGAAAACACGGTTCAAACCCGTTTGGGAAACGAAGAAAGCGACGAGCAGCTGTGAGCGGTGGTCATACCTTCGCAGCCCTGTCGCCGGCGCGACGAGGACCGCGGCTGACCTTAGCCGGCCATCGCCTTTTGGGACGGAGCCGACGCTTTGGCGGAATGCGACGCCAGCGCCGTCATGATCTCGGCGGCGGCAAGTGCGGCGATCACCGGTGGGCGCTTGTCCTTCACGGCGTTGCCGCCGATCGGCGACACGAGGCGGTTGAACTCGGCCTCGCTGCCCTCGGTCGACTTCAGGAACCAGTTCTTGAAAGTCGCCTTCTTGGTCTTGGATCCGATCATGCCGACATAGGCAGCGTCGTCGCGCCTCAGCGCCTCGGCGACGATCAGGAAATCGAGCGCATGGTCGTGGGTGAGGATGACGAAGGCCGATCCCGCCGGCGCCTCTCGAACGGCGCTTTCAGGCATCGGCGTCAATCTCGTCTCGACCGTTTCCGGCATGCCTTCCAGCGCATCCGCCCGCGTCTCGACGACGAGGGCGTGGATGGGCAGAAGAGCGAGCGTCGCCGCCAGCGCCTGGCCGACATGGCCGCCGCCGAAGACATAGACATGCGGCAGACGCGCCTCCTCGGCCTCTGCCTTGGCGATCAGTGCCCGTTCGAGCGCCGCATCGACAGGGCGGATCAGCACCTCGACGCGCCCGCCGCAGCACTGGCCGATCTCCGGCCCGAGCGGAACGTCGAGCGTTGTGCAGACTTCGTCGGCCTCGATGCGGGCTTCCCTCCCCCTTGAGGGGAGGGTGGCGGCGAAGCCGCCGGGTGGGGTCGCCGCGGCAGTGCTCGGCATTTTCTTGGGTCGCGCGCTTCCTCTACCGACCCCCTCTGGCCGCTTCGCGGCCATCTCC
>NZ_RZSL01001111.1:0-929 GCF_003997355.1 Mesorhizobium sp. M1E.F.Ca.ET.041.01.1.1
GAGGGGGGTGGGCGGGAACTCGGCGTTTCCAGTAGTCCGACATAAGCCGCGACGCTCGAAAGTTGCCGCTTCACTTCCCCGCCCGCCTTCCCGCCTCATAAGCCCGGCGCGCCCAGACCGCCATCTCGTCGGGATCGTCGAAGGCGCTGTCCGGAACGCTCCAATAGGGCATCGCCACCTGCTTGCCGTGCCGCGAACCGGTATAGGTCCACTGGCTGCAGCCGGCAGCTTCGAAATCGGGGATGGTTTCCTCGTCCGCCTTCAGCAGCAGTTCGCCGCGCACGACAACCGCGACGATGACGCCGTGGCAATAGATACCCTTGCCGCCGAACAGTTTTCGAATGCTGATCGGTCCGAGGCTCTCGAACAGGTCTTCAAGGCGGTCATTGTCCATGCCGCAATCATCTCATCCGGCATGGGCCTTGTCATCGCCGCAACCAAAAGCATGCTGACAGGTTGAGAACCTGAAAACGGAGTTCCCGCCATGCCTGTCCTGCTCAAAGGCTCCTGCCGCTGCGGCGCCGTCCGCTTCGAGGTGGAAAGCCACACGCCGGTGCCGTTCATGCTCTGCTACTGTTCGATCTGCCGCAAGCAGCAGGGCGGCGGCGGGTTTGCGATCAACCTCGGCGCCGATTACGAGACGATGAAAATCCGAGGCAAGCGCGGCCTCGGCGTCTACCGCGCCGAGATCGAGGACGACGAGCATCCGCGCTGCGAAGTCTCGACCGGCGAGCGCAATTTCTGCAAGAAATGCGGCGCCGCACTCTGGCTCTACGACCCGACCTGGCCGGACCTGATCCATCCCTTCGCCTCGGCAATCGACAGCGACCTGCCGAAGCCGCCGGAAAAGGTGCATCTGATGCTGAAATACAAGGCGAACTGGGTCGAGCCTGTGATCGGCAAGAACGACAAGGTGTGCGACGTCTATC
>NZ_RZSL01001112.1:0-925 GCF_003997355.1 Mesorhizobium sp. M1E.F.Ca.ET.041.01.1.1
GGCAAGCGCAACGTGGTCGAGCCGTTCTTCGACTGAGTCGACGGGCGTCGACCGAGTTGACCGAACCGGCGCGGGCCCGCGTCAGTCCACGATCGCAATCGCAAAGCCGTCATAGCCCTTGGCGCCGACGGTCTGGATGGCGGTGCCGTCCAGACGCTTCTCGCCGCCGATGAAGGAGAACACCGCGCGGGCACCAATGACATTCTCGTCGCGACCGTCATTCTTCAGCACGGCGCCGTCGCGGATGACATTGTCGCAGACGATGACCGTGCCGGAGCGCGACAGCCGCATGGCCCAGGAGAGATAGTTCGGGTTGTTCGGCTTGTCGGCGTCGATGAAGATCAGATCGAACGGACCGGCATTTTCGCTCTCCAGTTGAGCCAGCGACTGCAGCGCAGGGCCGAGGCGCAGGTCCACCTTGTCCGAAACCCCTGCCCGCTCGAAGTTGGAGCGCGCGACCTTGGCGTGGTGAGGATCAAGCTCCAGCGTCACGATCTTGCCGTCGGCGGGCAATCCCGTTGCCATCCAGATGGTCGAGTAGCCACCGAGCGTGCCGACCTCAAGCACCTTTTTCGCGCCCCGAATCCGCACGAGGAGCGAAAGCAATTTGCCTTGCGCCGCGGAGACATCGATCGCCGGCAGGCCCTGATCGCGGTTGGTTGCCAGCACGGCATGCAGCGCGGGGTCCGCTTCGAAAAGAGAGGAGACGATATAGTCGTCGACAGCCGTCCAGGTCTTGGCGCTCATGGTTCATCCTCGTTCGTGAAGCCCAAATGCAAAAAGGGGCCACGCAGGCCCCTTTTCTTTCTCTCATTCCACCGGCGCTTACTGCGCGGCGTTGACCATGTTGGTCAGCATCGGCTCGGCGACCTCGACGCCGGACGCCTTGCGGCGCTCGTCGATGATCAGCTCGTCGCGCGAGGTG
>NZ_RZSL01001113.1:0-921 GCF_003997355.1 Mesorhizobium sp. M1E.F.Ca.ET.041.01.1.1
GTTCCGCACCGGCGGCTCGCTCTGCGCCTCCAAGATTCCCGATGCGCAGGCGGCCTATGAGAGCGCCAACACGCTGAACTCGACGATCCTTGCCGGCACCAATTTCGTGCTGCATTCGGCCGGCTGGCTCGAGGGCGGCCTCGCCTCCTGCTACGAAAAGTTCATGATGGACATCGACCAGCTCGGCATGCAGCAGAAGTTTTCGGAAGGTGTCGACCTGTCGGAAAACGGCCAGGCGATGGATGCCATCCGCCAGGTCGGCCCGGGAAGCCATTATCTCGGCTGCGACCACACCCAGGCGAATTTCCAGACCGCCTTCTACCGCTCCAACGTCGCCGATAACAATTCCTATGAGCAGTGGCTGGCCGAAGGCCAGAAGACGGCGCCGCAGCGCGCCAACGAGCTCGCCCGCCGCTGGCTGGAAAGCTACGAGGCGCCCCATCTCGATCCGGCGATCGACGAGGCGCTGAAGGACTTCATCGCCAGGAAGAAGGGCTCGATGCCCGACGCCTTCACTTGAAAGGAGCCCGAGTCAGGCGGGGCTAAAGTCGCCAACATCATTCACAAGGAAGTCTGGCGGAGCGCGTTCTCCGACCCGGACCGGAAGGGATGATTTTTTCGCCCGGCACGATTGAAGGGGTCGCGGCCGCGCTTGCCGCCCATGGCCTGATCCCTCGCGGTGGCTTCCGCTTCGCAAGCGACGAAGCCGCGCCTGCCGGACTTTCCGGTGCGCCCGCCAAGTCCGTCCTCCTGGTCGGGCAGGCGGGCGCGGCACCCTGGCCGCATTTCCAGCGCTGGCTCGAGGGGCAATCGCAACCCATCGCCAATCCCCTAGACACGTGGTCGCGCGAAGTGATCGGCGCGGTCGCGCAAGAATTCGATGCCCGCGCCGATCACTTCGCGCGACCACGTGTCTAGGGG
>NZ_RZSL01001114.1:0-900 GCF_003997355.1 Mesorhizobium sp. M1E.F.Ca.ET.041.01.1.1
GGATCCGCTTTGGCCGGATCGCGAGAGGTCCCCTGTTCCGCCGCATCTTCAAGGACAACAAGACCGTCGACGTCGAGCGCCTTTCCGACAAACATGTCGCCCGTCTGGTCAAGCGGACCGCGCTCGCCGCCGGCGTCCGTTCCGATCTACCGGAAGGGGAACGGGCGGGGCTGTTCTCAGGGCACTCGCTGCGCGCCGGCCTTGCCTCCTCGGCCGACATCGAGGAGCGTTACGTTCAAAAGCAGCTCGGTCACGCCTCGGCCGAGATGACACGCAAATATCAGCGGCGGCGCGACCGCTTCCGCACCAATCTCACCAAGGCGTCCGGGCTTTGAAGGCCCCTCCCCTGCCCCGATTGAAGCCGCAGCATGGCGATCCGGGAGAGCAGGATTTTCACCTTAGCGATTCAATTTTTTCGCCTTAGCGCTTCAATTGAATCGGGAAGCAAAAGCGACATCGGCACGGGCGAGCGGCTCGATCAGGGTCCTCAGGGGCAAATTGGCGAGATCGTAAGCCATTGATGTTGTTGTAGCTGATTTGCGTAACGGAAGCTATTCCGCCATTTGCTTCCGTCACAGGCGATGATCTTTGGAATGAAAGCTCACTATCGATAATTGCCTCTTATCGATAGTGATTGTTTTTGCGGCGCAAATCAGTCATTTTCGGCCCCAAGATGGCGCCGGCGACGTCCCGCGCGGCCGCGAACGACATAGGGAAGGCGGCTATTCCGCCGCGAAAAAGGCCGTCTGGCATGAGCGAAGAAAAACCCGTCCGCCTGCCCGACCCCGCCTCCGTCGAAACCGTGCTCGCCTCTCTGGAGGCGCAGTCGGCCGACGCCGAGCTCGCCCCTGCCCTCGACGAGGCCTTTCCAGGCTTTGCCTTCACCGTCGCGACGATCGA
>NZ_RZSL01001115.1:0-892 GCF_003997355.1 Mesorhizobium sp. M1E.F.Ca.ET.041.01.1.1
GCGTGGACACAATACACCGCTGCCCGCCAAAGCGTGGATGCCAACAGGCAGGTGATCGCCGCCGCGCAACTGGCGCTCAACGGCGTCATCGAGGAGCGCAATGTCGGCCAGCGGACCACGCTCGACGTGCTCAACGCCCAGAACGCCGTCATCACCGCCAAGATCAACCAGGCGAACTCCGAGCATGACGTCGTGGTGGCGAGCTATGCCATCCTCTCCGCTGTCGGGCGGCTGTCGGTTGAGCGTCTCGGCCTGGCGGTCACGAAATACAAGCCGGAAGAGCACTACAACGCCGTCAAGGACAAGTGGATCGGGCTGCGCACGCCGGACGGCCGCTGATTTTCGTGTAAGCTTCAAAAAGCGCCGCGCGTCCGATGGATGCGCGGCGCTTTTTTGTTGGAGAAGCAGCCGGCCGGCTGCTGGCGGCGGAATCAGCTAATCTGTTGAAATCCAACGTCTCCCCAGATTGGGGATTCTCGGATGACGATCGGTCGGTTACGCTGTCGTCGTTGATTCGAATTCCGGCCCGACCGGAATGGAGATCTTGAACTGGTCACAAGGGCGGCGGATGTGACGATGGCGACGGCAAGCAGCGCACAGCGCGAACCTTCCATGGAAGAGATACTGGCTTCCATCCGAAGGATCATCGAGGACAGCGACACCGGCCGCAAGCAGCCGGCGGCTGACAGCGCCGACTTGCGCCAGGACCTCCAGCCGGCGCCGCCGTCAGCCGAAGTCGATGCTTTCCGTTCCGAGCTGAATGCGGAATCCGCCCCGAGGAAGCCGGTGACGCTGGCCGAGGTGCAGGCCCAACTCGCGGCCTCCGATCCGGCGATCGCGCGCGCCGAGGCGCGCCCCGAGCCGGTAAAGACGGCGCCTGCGCCCACCACCT
>NZ_RZSL01001116.1:0-889 GCF_003997355.1 Mesorhizobium sp. M1E.F.Ca.ET.041.01.1.1
GATGTAACCCGGCACGCCACGGAACGCCTGCAGGCGGACATCCTTCGGCGCCCGGCTCGCCTGTTCGGCAAGCGCCGGCGAAAGCGCCTCCAGCACCTCCATGCGAGCCCCGCCGTGGCGGAGGCGGAAGCGCTGGTCGAACAGCCGCGTCGGCACCGAAGCGACGATGCAGGCCAGCCCGTCATTGGTCGGGATCAGGGATCCGGCGATGCCGTCGCGGAAATACCATTGGTAGCCGCCCCTTGGTTCGACAGGCGCGTAGCCAAAGACATGGGCGGCCGAAACGGTACCGCTTCGCAGCACCTGCGCGTCGCAGCATTTCGCGACCAGCGAACCGATGCCGTCGGCGCCGACCACGATGTCGGCGCTCACCCGCAAGGCGGCGCGGCCGGCGCCGCGGATCTCGACGCCGCGCACGCGTCCGCGCGTGTCGGCAAAGAGGTCGCCGACCGCCATGTCGTGCAGGAACTCGGCGCCGGCATTGCGCGCGGCGTCGACGAGCATGCGGTCGAGCACGGTGCGCCGCGGCGCGATCAGGCCGGGAAGGTCAGGCCCGGCATTGAGCGGGATGGTGATCTCCTCGTCGCCATAGTGGAACGTCGTTGCCTCGATCAGCGGCGTGCCGGCCTTGAGCAGCGGCTCCAGCAGGCCCCAGCGCGAAAGCTGCAGCACGGCGGGCCGCATCAGCGCATGCGTCGACAGCGTGTCGGAGCCATAGGGCCTGCGATCGATTGCCAGCACTTTCAGGCCAGCACGCGCCAGCAGCAGGGCCGTCGAGGCGCCGGCGCAGCGCGCGCCGACGACGATGGCGTCGTAGCGGGTGCGTTTGGGCACGGGCGGAAGGGAAATCGGGGTCATCGGCATCGTCATTGTCCTCAGGCGGCCTCCT
>NZ_RZSL01001117.1:0-888 GCF_003997355.1 Mesorhizobium sp. M1E.F.Ca.ET.041.01.1.1
CGAGCCGCCAGTAGCCGTCAGGCGTGGCGAAGGCGCGCAAGAGCTGGCCGTCGCGGTCCTGCACCTCGGTCGAGACCGTCAGCGTGGCCGGCAGCGGCGGCGGGAAGGCGCGGTCGAGCTCCCAGAGGGCGGCGACGGAAAGGGCGGCGAGGCAGGCAAACGAAATGCCTGCAATCGCAGTGCGTCTGAGGAATTTTCTGGAGAGCATGGCGCTGCCCCTCATCCGCCTGCCAGCACCTTCTCCCCGTATAGGGACGGGGAGAAGGAAGATTCCAGCGACGTCTTCATCGCTACTCCGCCTTGACCTCCATCATGCCGGAGGCGGTACGGGCCGAATATTGCGGCCGGTACATGTCCTCCACCGTCGCCGCCGGATGGGCAAAGGTGCCCGGTGTCACGGCGCGCACGACATAGGCAAGCGTGATGTTGCGGTCGCCGTCGCCTTCATTGGGGTTGAAGGCGGCGACGAAGCGGTCGTCGCGGAACTCCAGATGAGCGGCGTCGGTCTGCGCCAGCCAGGAGAAGTTCGCCAATTGCGCGCTGGAGACCAGGCTTGGATTGTCGATCTCGAAGCCGGCCGGCAACAGGTCGGTGATCAACAGGCGCGACGGCCAGTTGTTCTGCTCATAGACCTTGAGCACGACCACATAGCGCTCGTTCTGCTTGGCCTCGGTGACGTTGGCCTCGGTGCCGTCGAGCCTGTAGTAGGTGCGATCGATGGTGAAGCCGTCGCCGCCGGCCGGCAGCGGCTCGACAGGCGCCGCCACCGCGGTGACCACCGCCTGCAGCGGCGTCTTGCCGGTGTTGGCGATGGTGAGCGGGCGGCCCTCAAGGTCGCTGCCGGAGACACGGTCGGAATAGCCGCCGGAATGCGGCGCGCCGTTGACG
>NZ_RZSL01001118.1:0-882 GCF_003997355.1 Mesorhizobium sp. M1E.F.Ca.ET.041.01.1.1
CCTCGCCCGTGACGTTGCGGGTGCGCACCGTAAGGTCCCCGCCGGCGGGCATCGCGTCGCGCGCATTGACGGCGAGATTGACCACCACCTGCTCGAACTGGCCGATGTCGACCTTGACCGGCCACAGATCGCGACCGTGGTCGATCTTCAGGCGGATGTCGTTGCCGACGAGGCGGGCGAGCAGCATTCTGAGGTCGGCCAGGACATCGGTCAGATTGAGCACTTCCGGGCGCAGCGTCTGCTTGCGCGAGAAGGCGAGCAATTGCCTCACCAGAGACGCCGCGCGGTTGGCGTTCTGCTTGATGTTCATGATGTCGGGGAAGGACGGATCCGACGGACGGTGGTTGGTGAGCAAAAGGTCTGACGCCATGATGATGGCGGTGAGCACGTTGTTGAAGTCGTGCGCGATGCCGCCGGCAAGCTGGCCGACCGCCTGCATTTTCTGGCTCTGCGCCATCTGGCCCTCGAGCGCCTTCTGTTCGGTGGTCTCGACCGCGTAGACGATGGCCGACTCCTCAGCCCCCTCGGCGCCGGCGCTGTCGGCCACAGCGTTGACGTAGAAGCGGATGTGGCGCTCGTCATTGCCGGGCAGCAGCGAGTCGATCGGCTCGATGTTGGCCTGGCGCTGTCGCGCCTTTTCGAAGGCGGCGGCAAAGGCCGGCCGGTCGCGCTCATGCACGACGCTCTCGAAGCGCACACGCCGGTCGACGGCGTCGCGGTCGACGACGGATGAAAACAGCGACAGGAACGGCGCGTTGGTGCGCAGGATGCGTCCGCTGGCATCGACGCCGGCAATCGCCATCGGCGTCGAGTTGAAGAAGCGGGTGAAACGGACCTCCGAGGCGCGCAGATCGGCGGAAGCGTCTTCGCCCTGGGTGCGGT
>NZ_RZSL01001119.1:0-878 GCF_003997355.1 Mesorhizobium sp. M1E.F.Ca.ET.041.01.1.1
GAGCGCGGCCGCAAGAGCTCGCGCGATGTCGTGGGCGATTTCGAGCTTCACGCGCAAGCGGTGATCGTCGCTTCAGGCGGCATCGGCGGCAATCACGAGCTGGTGCGCAAGAACTGGCCGCAGCGTCTGGGCGCGCCGCCAAAGCGGATGATCACCGGCGTACCCGACCACGTCGACGGCCGCATGCTGGCAATCAGCGAAGCGGCCGGCGGGCGGGTCATCAACCGCGACCGCATGTGGCACTATGTCGAGGGGATCAAGAACTGGGCGCCGATCTGGACCGAGCACGCGATCCGCATCCTGCCCGGCCCGTCGTCGCTCTGGCTCGATGCACGCGGAAAACGGCTGCCGGTGCCGCTCTATCCGGGCTTCGACACTCTAGCCACGCTCAGCCACATCATGAGCACCGGCTTCGATTATTCCTGGTTCATCCTGACCAAGAAGATCATCCAGAAGGAGTTCGCGCTGTCGGGCTCCGAGCAGAACCCGGACCTCACGGGAAAAAGCTGGCGGCAGGTGCTGGGTCGCGCGACGTCGGGCATTCCCGGCCCGGTGAAGGCCTTCATGGAAAAGGGCGAGGATTTCATCGTCGAGACGGACCTTTCGAAGCTGGTCAAGCGCATGAACGCGCTGGCCGGCGGCGAGCCGCTGCTGGAGGCCGCGCAGGTCGAGCGCGAGATCCGCGCCCGCGATATGCAGCTCGACAACCCGTTCTCCAAGGATGCGCAGATCACCGCGCTGCGCGGCGCCCGCGCCTATCTCGGCGACAGGCTGATCCGCACGGCGAAGCCGCACAAGATGCTCGATCCGGAAAACGGCCCGCTGATTGCGGTCCGCCTCAACATCCTCACCCGCAAGACGCTGGGCGGCCTGCAGAC
>NZ_RZSL01000111.1:0-14125 GCF_003997355.1 Mesorhizobium sp. M1E.F.Ca.ET.041.01.1.1
TCCCAAAACCCTCCCGAATAGGCTCACCATATCGCTCCGGGCCGCGACTGCAACGGCCTAGGCATCAACAGTCATCCCGCCAGATCACGCGGCAGATCATGCGGACCCCGACAAGCCCCCTTACGCGGATATCGCGGCGCTGGGCACAGCAAAATCTCCACGTCGAACTCCGGGCGCTTGCATCGTTGCACGGCATGAACCGCTCGACATCCCTGAGTGACGAACTGCTGCGTTCTATTCAGCACCCATTGTTTCCAAGGCCTTGCGGGCCTGCACCTCAGGCAGCGGGACGCAATGGAAACTTAGTGAAAGAACCTTCCGACCATTTATCTCTTCAGCGTGAGGATAGGCCGGGCCGTACTTGTTCGCGATCACGTCCGCACAGTCGGTTGCGTGGACGATTTCCACCTCGGTCACATGGTCGACCACGGGTTGCTTATCGCCCTGCACTATGAAGACAGCAACAATCATACTTGCGAACCTCATGCCCACCCGCTCCTTGTTTGATGGCAAGCACTTATGCCACGTGCTGCAACCTTCACAACGCGCAGCCCGGTAGACACCTAGAAATACCGTCAGGGCCCCGTTCAGGACGCTTCCTGAGGTACCGCAGCTCTGGCATAAGGGGAAATCTTGGGCAGAGCCTCGTAGGAACCTGCAGCGGTCAGCAGTAGAGGCCGGTGCACCCGCTGTCCGTCTGGTACGGGCTCAAGTTCACTCCACCGCCATAGCTGTTGGAGGTTCCACCGTAAGACCGAGAAGAGTAACCGCCATAGGTTGGAGAATGTGTCCCCATCTGCCCAGTGTAGGGGTTCACATTCGGCTTTACTGACCAATTGTCACCCGAATATCCATTAGGGCTGGACCGGTAGTACGGCTGAACGTATGTCCCATTGTTCTTGTAGTAGCCGTTAACAAACTGATCTGCCATCGCAGATGAACAGCCGAAAGTAAGAGCGATTGCCAACAGAATTTTCATGCATTTGCCCCTGAGAAGAATTGCCCGTTTCGCTGATATCATGCCCGTATGGTCCCGGCAACGCCCCGTGCGAAAGCATTGTGAATTAGCCTTTATAGTGTGCTGACGGCCGCTGAGCGAGGTCACGTGTCGAGACTTTCCTCCCATTCGGAGCCAAGGACCCACGACAGAGCCGACAGCTTCCCGCTCACCAGCCCCCACTCGAAGTCGTCCCAGCCAAGGTTCTTTCGCCCGTACTTCCGCTCGATACGTCTGGCGGCCTTCTTCGCGTTCTCTAAGGTTGTCTCTTGTCCCGGGCTTAGCTGCTCAGCCCCGCTCTTCAGCCGATGGACCCAATTCATGTGACGGTTCCACCAGACCTTGTCCCAGAACTCCTTGTATGCGGCGACGATTGCCTCATCGCCCCGTCGAAGTATCATCGGCCACTCACCTCCCGGGGCGTCGTCATCGGGGATCCATTCCACCTTGTCACCATCGGCTGAGTACCCGATCCGGTGTCCGTTAGGTCCCACTTCGCCTGGGTGAACCGGATCGGTTGTCTGCGCTCGACTGCGATTTGCGGGCCGCAACAGCTTCTGCCCGAACTCCTGCAACTGCTCCGGCGTTATGTCGTTTTGCCGGAACTTCAAAATCAAGTCCGTCAACTGGGTCGCTTGGTCTATTTTGTTGACCCGGGCGGTGCGCCTTCGACCGGCGATGGATCGGACTTGGGCACTAAGGTCGCGGAGAAGCACCGCCCGCAGCTCAGGGACCGACTGGAAACTCCCAACCAATGCATTCTGGTAGGTTTCAGTCTTGAAGGCCCGTAGCAGCCGCTGTTGTTTCAGGTCTAGCTTGTTAGGATCAATCGGTCTGCTGGAGAAATAGAGCATCGCCGGCTTGTTTGCTGCCACGAAGCGGTCGATCTCCTCCACCGTGCCTGAGGTCGCCACTCCCGTGCTTGTTCCCAGCTTCGTCCAAAAGAGCCCGATCAGGATGTCTGAGGCGTCGACCACGCTCCTGTTGATTGCCTCTTGCGGACGTACCCCAGTCGCGGGAAGCGCATGGGTCTCCCATTTGACGGGGAGGAGAACTACGCCCCGGTCGTCCGCGTGTTGTGCGTTCCAGTCATAGATTGCTGCAGTAGCCGCTTCTCGCTCTTCGGCAAGATCGGATGGAGACGCGATCAAGACCCTGTAGGTAGTCGAATTGAATGGCATATCTCCCCCTTTCCCCAGTCGGTCGACGAAGGGTCGAACGGAACACGCGGCATGTGTCAAGCGGTTCGAAGCGAGGCGGGGAAATAACCGAGGAAAAATGTCCGAGGGTGATCGATTAACAAGCACGCGCGAAAGTCCCCCCGTACCCCCCTCAGGTTCCCCACAAGAACCCTGACCGGCTGCCCCGCAGTTGGCCGCTTGAAGGGCCTTGGAGGCGGTTGCGCCGGCAATGGGTACCGCGAGCCCAATAGGGACACCACTAGCACAGGACAACCGTTGACGTTGTACCTAATTCTCAAGTACAAGGTACACATATCGAGCCCGATGGGTTGCAGTGCAAGGGATAGGATCGCAGAGAATGACCACGGCAGTTGCCTACCTTCGGACCTCCAGCCGGACCAATGTCGATGGAGACAGCGCGCCAAGGCAACGACAGGCTATCGAGGAGTACGCCAAGCGGAACGACATCACATTGGTTCGCGAGTTCCATGACGCGGCAGTGAGCGGGGCTGACCCCATCGACACCCGCCCCGGCTTCCAAGAACTCCTTGAGTACATGGCCGGCAACGGCGCTCGGGTGATCCTGATCGAGAACGCCAGCCGGTTCGCGCGTGACCTAGCGGTGCAGATCGCGGGTCACAAGCTCTTGCAGGGTCTTGGCTATGAGCTGATCCCGGTCGACGCGCCCGACAGCTTCACGGATGACACCCCGACAGCAGCTATGGTGCGGCAGATACTCGGGGCCGTGGCCGAGTTTGAAAAGGCGCAGCTTGTTGCGAAGCTCAAGGGTGCCCGCGACAGGGCTTCTAAGGCCGTTGGGAGGCGGGTCGAGGGAAACCACGGCTACCGGGTGTCCAGCCCCGAGCTGATCCGTGAAGCCAAGCGGCTGGCCCGCAAGAGCCCCAAGACGGGCAAGGCAAGAAGCCTGCGGGAGGTCGCAGCGGAGCTTGCGCAGATGGGCCATACGACCGCCAACGGGCAGCCGTTCTCGGCATCTCAGGTGCAGCGGCTGATTGGTGTTAGGGACACCACTAGCACTACGAAGGCGGGTTAAGGCCTCCACTAGCACTACGGAGCGCCATAAGGCCCCCACTAGCACGGGTCAGGGCTCATACCGAATAACCATCCCACTAGGACTACGAAGGCCCTCGAGGTGACCACTAGCATTGCGGAGGGCGAATAACCCTTCCACTAGCACTACTAGGCTCTGGCTCGCCAAATAGGTGGCCCACTAGGACTACGAAGGGCCATTAACCCACCCACTAGCACTACGAGGGTCCTCATCCCTAGATAGTCAGCCCACTAGCACTGCGAGGGTAAATAACCGCACCACTAGCACTGCCCAACGCTCTTCACCCAAGCTGCCCCGTGCAGTTCTCCCCTGTTGCGACCGCCTGTTGCCCTGTTTCGCTCCTTCGTGGGCGACGGGACGTGGCGCTTGGCGGGGCAGCTTTGGTGAGGCGCGCGTGTCGTCTTATCTGTCCTCCCCTTTTGGACTGGACGGCTCACTCAGCCATCAACCCCCTGCACAGAAGGAACCAGCATTGATCACATTGCACAGCCAAGATGGTGCGCCATTCCAGCCCTTCGAGCTTCTGCCTCCCGCTCAGGTCTCCCAACACTGGATGAAGGAGCAGGAGGAATACCGGAAGAAAGGCCCTCGTTGGTCCTCCCCGTTCTACGCAAAGGTCATCGCCAGCGACACCGAGCGGGACACCGATTTCCATCATCAGGCCACCCGCATCCTGTCCGAACGTGGGTTCGCTGGGCCGGCTATTGGGCGTGTCCTGGGCACCTCCCTGCGCTCTGTCAGGTCGCACCTCAGCGCCCCATCAGCATCCCTCTTGGCTGAGCGCCGGGAGATCGCCAAGCGGCAGGCAATCGAGGCCCACAACATGACCAAGCGAGGCAACGCTCCGTTCGATGTCGAAGCCTATCTGATCGCCAATGAACTGGTCTCCGAGGCTGAGGCATCGTGGCTGGGAGATGAGCCATTCGGGAGCTTGCCGACGCGGGAGAAGGTGCGCCGATACAGGGTAGACGGCATCCTGTCCCAGAAGCGCATCGCAAAGCTGCTGGGGATCACGAGACAGGCTGTCGGCAAGATAGTTCAATCATTGAACCAACAGTGCAATTAGGGGGCATCGGCAACCCGCGTCAAATTGATTTCTGTTTATTTATCAAATGGTTAGCTTGCATGAAGGGAGGCAACTTTCCTGTTTAGAGAAGAGCCTTCAAGGGCTTCTCCCTTTCAGGTGATACCATTGGCTAGCCCTTCGGGTTCGCTATCTTCGATAGGCTGACCGAAAGAAGGCCCAATCCTGTGTTGAAGTGTTCTTGGGCTGGACAGGGACATAAGACACCCCTCAGAAATCCCCTCTTTAGAAGAGATTGCCTGAGGCTCCCCCTTATATTGATGTTCCATGGTCGCTTCGCTCCGAAGACCATGGGAGGTGTCTCCTTAGCACCCGATCCGCCTCAGCACATCTTCACTCCCATCTTCGGATTGGTCTCTAGCCGAACCTTCGTCACGAAGGTGATCCTAGAGCTATTCCCGAACTCAACCTGAAGTCAGAGCCACCCGAGGGACTTCCTCCAGTGGTCTCAAATCCCTGTGGTCTTCCCTTGTCAGAGGCCCAGCACGGGCACCTTAAGGGGTGATCACCAGGGAAGCCATTCGATCGCCCTCAGGTCACTCCCTAGGGCTCACACATCAAGAAGAGGACATCTACATGAACGACGAAGCTACGCGCCGGCAATGGCGTGAACACAAGCGCAAGTGGCGCGCTGCTAACCGAGAGCGCAACCGCGAGATTGACCGCGAGACCTATTACCGGAACCGTGAGAGCATCAACGCCAAGCGGAAGGAACTCCGGGTCCTGTTCGCTGAATGGCGGCAGACGTTGAAGACGGCAGAGGCCCCGAGCGCCACCGGATTGGCCCAATGAGCGGCACCCACCGAGGAATGTCGTCGGGCTTCCGTCCTGTGGAGATCACCCCGGCAATTCGAGTTGTCGAGACCGACCGTGAATGGGTCGTCCAGGCGGTCGAAACGAAACGGACCCGAAGGCGTGGCGCTGAGCCGACAGGCAATTGGGTGGACCGCGCTTACCTCACTAGCCGGTCGATGCTGAACATGGAACTGAAGCGACTGGTTGGCGCGAAGGCGAGGCTCCTGGGGCATGTCGAGCAACCCGTGCTGGATTGGCTGAATGGTCTCCCTGTGCGGCATCCCTCACGAGATCGGCAGCCCAGTGTCATAGACATGCTGGAGGCCATATCAGGCAGCGAGCATGGAGAGACCTTCCATGACCATCTGCCGCTGATCGTGAAACATGGCCCGCTGAAATACCGCAACGACCGGAACGCCCGCTTTGACCCCTGACCGGATCAGACGGCGGGATTGGGTCGCAACCTACCCCACGCGGGAGGCGGCTCTTGCCCTGATCGAGTGGCTGAGGGCTGACGACTGGGACATCTCATCGGAGCTTGATCGGAGGTTGCCTAGCATTGGCATCGGCTGGACAAGTAGCTTCTCCAGCGCGGCCGAGCGGTGCTTTGAGGTCTACGGCTATCCCGAGCTAGAGGCAGTCGTGGTTGCCCGAAGGGTTGCGGACGTGTGGATGCGTCCAGCCCGCTCAGCGCCACAGGAAGGGGCCGCCGGAGGCAGCGCCGGCCTTTCCCGTCCAGTCACCCCAGCCGCATCTCGCGAGCTTCCTGAGTGCCCTGAGGCGATGACCTACGGGTTCTCGCCACGGCGCTGACCCCAGCGGAAGAGAAGTGGTCAAGCCACTTTCCTTAGCCGTCACGGCCACCACCCACCAAACCAAGCCGCACCCGGAGCAATGACACACCGGGGCGATCAACCGCGCACATGCGCAACCCATAAGGAACACAGACAATATGAACGACCAGACCTACCATTACCAAGAAGACCAGACCGCCGTCGCTCAGGCCATGATGCGGGCTCAGGAAGCACAGGACGTGGCCAACCGTGCCAAACAGGAGGCACTTGCGGTCGAGGCAAAGCGGCAGGCCCAGCAGGCTGAGATTGACGCTGCGGTCGAGATCGCCATGCGCAACTACGAGAGGCAGCGACAGGCTTTCCCAAATAGCCATCCAGGCGCGATACGCTCGCAGGATGTTGGCGTCATCGCCCCGAAGGATATTGTTGAAAGCACGAACGTCCGCATCCCCTCCCTTGGCAATTACGAGGTTAGCCACGCCCAGGCCGCTGACATGGCGGAATTGGGTCAAATCTCGCGGGCCGAGTTCAAGGCTGCCGTCGCCGACGGGCTGGCAAAGCGCGGGTTCGCGGCACCGCCGTCTTTCAGGTAGACCCGGCTGGCTCTGAGAAGCCTCTGGCCCCCGTGGAGGGGTCTGAGGTCCAGACCGGGGATGAAACTGACGAGGAGGCCGACACGCCAGACCTCGACGCCTTGGACCCATCCGAGATCGAGGCGATTGCGGATAAGGCGATCACCGCGTTCAACGAAACCGTCGACCGCGACACGGCTGAAGTGATCGTGGCCAAGTTCACCCTTGACGGGACGCTCGACGCCAACGTTATCGGGGTCGATCAGCAGACCCTCGACGCAACCGTGAAGGCATTTGAGAACCGCATGACGAGTGAGTGTCTGGCACCCGTAGGGCTCACCCTCAGCGACTACCTAGACTGCTGCGACGAGGCGGACCTTCCGGCGATCCGCTCGCTTGTCGTGAAGGGCGATTGGAAGACCATCGCGGAGCATGCCCAACGGATTAGGACCGCGCTCAACCAAGTAGACGAATGAACCTTCCCGCCCCCGACGCATCGCCCCAAGAGGTGTGTTGGGGGCGGACCTGTGTGGGACGCCGCGCTATTGCACGAAGCCCTGTTCCGCCATGCAGGCTTTAAAGGTGTTGCTCGACGCTATGGCTCCGGCAATCCAGAGCCGTCCCGCCATCACCTGCGTTTCGCTTGCGCGACCGTTGCATATTGCCTTGGCTCTCTCGAAACGGCTGTCTTTTGTTGTGGCCCGGACCTCACGCCACTGCCCTGACGACGTCGTGTTATTGCACCCGACTAGCGCCAAGCCGAGCGCGGCCATGAGAATGGAACGCATTCATTCCTCCCGTTTGGAACAGAATGATGGAAGTTGAAACCGAGGGCAACCTTACGTGGCCGGCGAGCTTATGCATCCATTTCGAGCCGCTCGTGTACCGGCTGCTCATGCCAGATCACTTGTCGAAGGTCGCGCTTGTCGACCACCTGACCGCACGCGGGGCAGGCGTAGAAGTGGTCATCTTCCTTGAACGCCTCGCCACCGTGCCGCCTGCTTATGATGGGCGGCCCAAGATCCGATAGCTTGGTCATCCACGGAGCTTGTCGGCTTCGCGTTCCAGCGTCTTGCGGTCGTTGCCGTGTTGCTTGATCAGATCGCGGACCTGTTGAACCGTCAGGCCCACCTTGTTGGCGAAGTGCCGGACTTCATAGTCTTCTTCCGCCGACACTCGGTCTCGGTCGCGACCACCGCGCTTGCTCTTGTCGTCTGCCATGCTCGTTCCTCCTCACCGGCAAAGTAGAACAGCGCCCGCGCTCGATTGTTCCATGAGCGCCAGCTAACGGAACGCTTACGGCTGTGCGATATTGAATAAAATTCGAGTGTCGCGTGGAGTGCCTATGCGTAAGCCTGCCGGCCAAGTTCGGCTGTCGTTCATCCGCCCTATGGAGCCCGAGCTGGTCGAACAGCCGCCCAAGGGCGGCGAATGGGGCCATGAGGTCAAGTTCGACGGTTACCGGACCCAAGTCATCAAAGACGCTGAGGGCATCCGCTTCTACACCAAGAACGGCTTCGACTGGACTGCCAAGTACCGGCCACTCGCCGATGAGGCGAAGGCCATAGACGCAGAAAGCTTCATTATCGAGGGCGAGACCATCGTCACCAACGAGGCAGGACTTTCGGACTTCCACGCGCTGCGCTCGGCCATCACGAAACGCCCCCAAGACCTCTACCTCGTGGCCTTCGACCTTCTACATCTCAACGGCCACGATCTACGCGACATGCCGCTGAAGGACAGGCGAGAAATCTTGCAAGCGTTGGTTCCAGCCGGAGGTCGTATCCAGTTCAGCGAGGCTCTGCCTGGCACAGGCGAGGCGGTCTACCATCTCGCCTGTGAGGCTGGCCTTGAGGGCATCGTGTCGAAGCGCCTCGACAGCCTCTACCGCAGCGGCCCGACCATGAGCTGGCGCAAGATCAAGTGCTACGTCGAGAAGGAGATGAACATCATCGGCGTGAAGCGGGAGACCGGGAAGCCCGCCATGGTGCTTATGTCGGACAAGGGCCACTACATGGGCGGTGCCTTCGTGACCTTCAAAGCCGACAAGCGGCAGGCCCTATGGGACCGCGTTCAGGGCAAGGCCGGCGCACCGCCGCCGAAAGGGCTCGCCAAAGAGAAGGCCGAGTGGCTCAAGCCGGGTCTGGTGGGGCGGGTCCGGTTCCTCAAGGGCGAGGAGAAGCTTCGCCATGCGTCGCTGAAGGACTTCCGCGAGGAAGATTGACAACGCGACAGGCGTCTTGACTGCGGGGAGACGTTACGTCACCCTTTGCATTGTGCCTTGAGAGAAGCGGCCCTAGGCACCTTTTGGATAAGCCGCCTGATAACCGACGATGGGTGAGCCCTTACGTCGAAGAGAAGTAAGAAGCAGCAAGGCTGCCCGACATAACTCCCTACTCAACACACCGGCTCGCCGCCCGCTCAACGGGCCTGCGGCCTCAAGAAGGAATTTGGAGAAGGTCATGACAGCCGAACGATTGAGAGTTCGCGAAGCCGGCGGTGAGGGCTACGAAGTCCTCGATTACGACGGACGCCCCATCGCCATTTGTGTCACCATAGTCCACGCGGCCCAGTACGTGCGCGGTCTCGCGGCGCGCTTCTGGCTCGACTGGACGGTAGACCCTGCCACAAGCGTGTTCTCCGCGAGCTTCCTAGGCTCCAATAGCGTTGGCCGCATTCAGCGCGCTAAGTTGAGGGGTTTGAGGGAGGGCTCCTGGCTCTGGTCGATTTCGACCAACGACAGTCGGTGGCGCAATGACGAAGGGCCGCGCGGTCGTGAGCATGACAAGGATTTAGCCATGGTCCAGCTAGAGCACCAGTTCACGTGCCATCTAGCCAACACGCCCCATGGCCCCTCGCCTTACGCACGCGCCAAGGGTTTGGAATGAGCCCCGAACCCGGACCATGCTTATCTTCCGGCCCGGATCATTGCTCGCGCAAGCGCCAACTCGGCCTCGACCTTGGCACTTTCCCTTTGGGCCATGTTGTCGGCCGCAATCAGGCGGCGAAGCGACCGCATCACCTCGCCTCGCTGCCACCCGGCCCCTCGCATGCAATCCACAATGGCCAGAAAGCCGGGTTCCATTGCCTCCTGACAGTCAATCTCGCGGTCGGGGTAATCCCCCTCATGCCGTGGTGCGCTGATCATGCGTTGCGTTCCACTGTGCTGTCCTCGTCCAATGCATGCGGAACGGGTAGATAGGCATTCGCCACGAGCCAATCGCTCACGATGGTTCGTATCAGGTCCGGTGTCGTGAGCCCCATTTCTTCCGCTATGCTCGACAAGGGCTCTTGCACGCTCGGTTCGAGCACCAGCCCGGTTACGTTTCGGAGCATCAAGGCTGCTCGTCGGAGCATCACCTGAAGGTCCGCCCGAGAAACGTCGGCTATGTGATTGGCTGCGCTTTCCAGATCGGCGGCGATGTCGTGACGGTTCATAGTCGGCCCTCCAGCTATAGGTAGTGCTCGCCCTCGGCCCGATGCTCAAAGCAGAACCAGTGCGGTGCCTGCTTCGGCTTGGCAAAGCCCCAGCCGGCGTCTTTGGCGCACCCGTCGTGTTCGCAGACGTGATGCTGGATACCGGGCGGGGTGCTGTATTCAGCTTTGGGCAGTCGGATTTCGTCGCTCATGAGCAACAGTGAACGAAATGAGAACAAAACTGTCAAGCGCCTCTTGACCGGAGCCCGCCCGCTCCTCATTTCAGGTCATGCCCGAGCAACCCGAGAAGTGGCCTAGGGGTGCCGCATGGACCCTGACGCATGCCCATGACGCGGGGCAGGTGGCGGGCATCCGCTGCGCCCGCTGTAGCGTCACGCGCTACTACAAGCCGGCAGAGCTTCGGGAGGTGATCGGGAACGTCACGATTGACGAGGTGCGAGACAAGGTGCGCTGCCAGGAATGCAAGAGCAGGGAGTGGATGAGCGCCCAACTCTTTCATCCGACCGGAGAGCAGGCGCACACCATTCGATATAGACGGCTCGTGGAAATCCGGTGGGAGAAGCGGGTTATCTGGCGGGATGAGTAGACCACTGCCAAGGCACTTACTGCGGCTCGCTTGGGAGGAGGGAGGCCCATTCAGCGGCGTTCACGGAGTATCTTGCGGTGGTCGGCCTACGGGTGCCCTCCAGCGAAACCCGACATGGCAACCCTTGCATGGCCGCGTGGCGGGGGACGACCATGTGCTGCACGTCAGGGAAACCTGTGGAGACGAACCGGCATAGAGCGCCGGTGGATGAGACCGGAGGCACGACGCCGGCCCCCGCTCTGCACCCCACAAGAATTGACCTCTAAGCCTACCGCCAACAAAATATGTACACTGACCGCTAAGGTGTTCCCTACCCGCCCGAAAATGCCGGCCTGTGCGACGACATCGCCGAGCGCGGCGGCGCCATCGTTTCGGAAATGCCGTTCGGCTGGCAGCCGCGCGCACAGGATTTTCCGCGCCGCAACCGCCTTGTCGCCGGCATGGCGATGGGGCTGGTCGTGGTCGAAGCGGCGCAGCGCTCCGGCTCGCTGATCAGCGCCAGGCTTGCCAACGAGATGGGCCGGCTGGTCTTCGCCGTGCCGGGCTCGCCGCTCGACCCGCGCGCCGCCGGCAGCAACGCCTTGCTGAAGGATGGCGCGACACTCGTCACCGAAGCGGCCGATATCCTTGGCGCGCTGGCGCCGCTGGCCGGCCCTCGCCCACCAAGAACCGCGCCGCTCGCCGAAGCACCCGACCTGTCGGCAATGCCGCCGCCCGGCGAGAACGAGCGCGCCGACGTGCTGGAGGCTCTCGGCCCGACACCCATCGGCGTGGACGAGATCATCCGGCACACCGGCCTGAGCGCCGCGCAGATCGCGATGGTGCTCCTGGAGCTCGACCTTGCCGGACGGCTCGAGCGCCATGCCGGCGGCAATGTTTCGCTGGTCTTAGGGCGTTCCTGAATTTGCCCTACCGGAACAGATACCGCGACACTTCCGGGTTGCCGCGGCGCCACATCACATTGTCCAGGAAATAGTGGTGCACGTTGATGAAGATCAGCACGATGAAGAAGAACAGGGAGGATCCGAGGACCTGCCTGTCGTAGGGGATCAAGGCCGTCATCGCCATCGGGATCAGCCAGAAACCGAGATATCCCAGTGCAGCGCCTCCAACGATGAATCCGAGGACCCGCAGCCTGTAGAGCGGCCCGACAACGGATAGGATCTTCAGTTGCGGATATCCGACGGCATCCGGGCCGTCGCGCTCGACATTGGTCTGGTAGCGCCAGACCACCGCCAGATATTGCAGCGAATGGAGCGCGGGCACCACAAGCAGCCAAAGCGGGTTTATCCTCGCGATCAGGATCCAGAGATAGAGCGACGCGACATAGGCCACGATGCCGTTATATGGCAGGGCGCGGCCATTCCGTCGCCAGCGATTGATCAGCATCAGAATTGTCACCGCCGTCGATGCAACGGCCACCAGCAGGACAATGTTGGTGATCCCCGCTGGGGCGGCGAATGTGAAGTACTCCAAGCCGTAATATTTCCCTTGGGTGACTGCCGTGTTCGTCTGCAGCCATGCCAGGATCCACACCGCATAGCTGTTGACAAGCAGCACCTTCTTGTCCCGGCCGTCGAAGAACTTGCGCTTCAGGACGGCGTCCACCATCAGCATGCCGTAGCCCTGCTTGACGTAGTGCCAGCCCACGAAGAAGAACATTGCGTTGGCCGCATATCCGAGCAGGCGGGTGTTCGCCGTCGCCGCGCCATACGCGAAGAAGGCGCCCATGATAACCGGAACGACGATGCCCGCGAAAATATAGCGGAGCTGCAAGCTCCTGTCGTATCCGTTCCCGCTCACCTTGCGCCCGAAATTGCGGTAGAAAATCTGGTACGAGTGGGCAAAGTGGGGGTAATTGACCAAATACGCCACGACGACCATCGTTGCGGCCACGAGACCTTCGTACTCCAGCGGGACCAGCAACAGAACCGGCAGGATCACAAATGCGCCGCCGCCGAGCATGAGGAAGTCGGCGACCGGGCCGAAGAGATACTTGCCTGGCGGCGTCGCCGCCTTGGCGGCTGAAGCATCTACCGAAAGGTCAAGTGCCATGGTCGAGCCTCCTTCGGGAGGTCGACCTTAACCGCCACCCCGCCTGGCGACAAGGTTGGGGTGCGGCTCCAGCCTGGGCCGACGCCCGCAATCCCCCGCTAAAGCGCGTCGCGATCTTTCAGATTCGCTCCGTGCGCTTTAGGTTTTTGATTTTACGCATGTCTTTGTCCCGAAACCGGTTCCCACTTTCGGGAGACATGCTTTAGATGGACTGGACGCGCTTCGGCGACTGCAGTTCGCGCCCCATCTTTGCGGCCTGAAAGATCGTCATCAAAACCATGATCGGCTCGCCATCGGTCGGATTGACCATCAGGGCTACGCGACCGAGCTCGTCGCTCATGGCGCAGGTCCAGTCTTTGACCGCGATTACTTTTTTCTCGGGCAATTTCCCCTCCCCTTGGATGCCCCGTTCAAGCCGCTCCACAGCGAGACATGGGAACCGAGACACGGGCCACGCCAATCAAACCTCCCCGGGAAGGCGATCATGGGTCCAGTCAGATTTGAATACAAGCGATCGCTAAAGCGAAGGTGACTGGCGGGCAACCGAGAAACCGGGGCAATGACCTTCAACTTGCATGATTCAGCAGCCTAGTAGCGGCGGTCTCACGACGATGTTCGGAATTGGCGCGATCGATGCCGTCCACGGTGATGGCGAACATCCCGTTTTCGATCCTCGCTATCCAGCCCTTTGCCTTCAAATACCAGAGATGAAACTCAAGATGTTCTCGCGGGCAGCCTGACAAGCGTTCGAGTTCTTCATCGCCGATGCCAGGATTGTTGACGTCTTGTCGGCGTTTTACATAAAGAAGCGACAGCAGGTTGGCCTGGATGACGATATCCCGCTCGAGCCCTTTGGCGTTGCCAGCTTCCTCGGTCAGTTCGCGGCGAAGGCTCAAATTGTCCTTATACTGGACGTCGTACTGGGCGCGCTTGACCGGATCCTTGAGCGTATTGTGCGCCTCTACGATTTCGCTGAAGCGTGATTCATCGCCGGTGTCCCGATTGTCGGGATGATAGCGCATGGCAAAATAACGAAATATCCGTTCAATCGTTTCCGAATTCGCGTTCGGGCTGATCTCAAGTAGTTCGTAGTAGTCAATGAACATAGCGGTGCTTCCATGGAATCGGCACTGCGAACACCACTCCCCAAAAAAGACAGCATCGCCCAACCCTTCTGTCCATGCAAGCCGTCTTCCCCGCGACGGGAGCGCTTGACGATTTCGCCGAGCAGGAACACCGCGCCGGGTCCGAACGCGGGGCTTCCGCCGATCGGCTTGCCGGTCAGTCGGCCATCATTGACTTCCGAAGGCGATAGACTTGCCAACGATGATGCTGGCGGGCTGGAGGGCGAGCCAGGCTATAAGGATGCAAGTCATCATGCGGCGCTTCTCAGTTCGGCATGAGTGCTGGATCAAAAGCCCGGCTTGCTTTGGGGTTGTATTGAGGTTCGCAAGCCGGGCTGTACGCCGACTGATGGGCGGGGGGCTTGGGGTTATCAGCCGGCGCGGCGGCAAAGTGCCTGAATCGCCAGCAGGCCCACAATCGGCTGAG
>NZ_RZSL01001120.1:0-870 GCF_003997355.1 Mesorhizobium sp. M1E.F.Ca.ET.041.01.1.1
GTCGGTGGCAAGCCGCTGCAGCGAAGCCTCCACCACCTCGCGGATATGCTCTGGCCGGCTGTCGCGCCCCGTTCCGTCCTGCTTGCCGTCGACGATGCGGAAGCCGAATTTTGTCGCGATCGTCACCTGATCGCGCCGGCCCTTCAGCGCGCGGCCGAGCAGCTCCTCGTTGATGAAGGGCCCGTAGACCTCGGCCGTGTCGAGGAAGGTGCAGCCGAGCTCGATCGCCCGGTGCAGCGTCGCGATCGACTCCGCCTCGTCGGCCGGTCCGTAGGACTGGCTCATGCCCATGCAGCCGAGGCCGATCGCCGAGACGACGAGCCCCTGGTTGCCGAGTTTCTGCTTGCCCAGGCTCATCGTCTTGCTCCGGCCGAATTTGCAACCCGGCTAAATTATAGGGTCGGCACCGAGCACGTCCAGCGCTTGATCCATGTCAAGGGAAACCGGAGAGCGGGATCGTATGGTCGGTCCGTCTTGGGAAGGACGCAAGGCGGGCGGGTGGTTCCGGCCGACTCCACTCCCTCGGAACCCTGACGGAACCACCTGGACCGCCTTGTTGGCTCAGGCCATCGGCAGCAGCCGACGCATGATCAGCGAGGCGTGGCCGCCGACCCCATGCGCCGCCGGCCGGTGCTCGACCACCTCGAAGCCATGCTTGCGGTAGAAGGCGATCGCCCGGTCGTTACCCTCGATCACCTCCAGCGCGATGCTGGGAATGCCGGCATGGGCGGCGAGCACGGCATGCAGAAGATCGACGGCAAGGCCGGTGCCGAACTCCTGCGGTTCGATATGCAGCCGGTCGAGCATGACGTCGCCTTTCTCATCCATCGCCGCCATCGCATAGCCCGCGATCGAGCCATCGGTCCGCTC
>NZ_RZSL01001121.1:0-869 GCF_003997355.1 Mesorhizobium sp. M1E.F.Ca.ET.041.01.1.1
AGGATGAACTTGGTATCGGCGCCGATGACTTCGGCCGCCGCGCGCGACAATTCCAAGCTGCGGTCGAAGACCGGAATTGCGATGTCCGGCTCGCCGGAGCGGATGCGCTTCAAAAGCGTCTCGAAGCCGGCGAAGTCGAAGGTTTCCGGCGCGCCTTTTCGCGCGCGCAGGCCACGGCGGTTGAGCAGGATGTCGTCATAATGGAAGCCGTCCATCGGCACGACTTCCGATGCGCCCTCCGGCAGCAGTTCATGCAGCCTGCCCGATATCGTCGACTTGCCGGCTCCCGGCGGGCCGGCAATGGCGACGACGAAGCGCTTGGCCTTGCCGGCGCGCTTGAAGATGGCGGCGGTGATATGGGCTAGGTCAGACATCAGCGCCTCTCCGCTAGCGA
Source organism: Mesorhizobium sp. M1E.F.Ca.ET.041.01.1.1 (assembly GCF_003997355.1). NCBI lineage: Bacteria > Pseudomonadati > Pseudomonadota > Alphaproteobacteria > Hyphomicrobiales > Phyllobacteriaceae > Mesorhizobium > Mesorhizobium sp. M1E.F.Ca.ET.041.01.1.1. The sequence continues at coordinate 395 of NZ_RZSL01001121.1, forward strand.
ATCCGGCCGCATCTTGGCGGCTGTTGGCGGAAATTTCAAACCTGGGATCCCCGACGCAGAAGTTTTAGCCGCTCGTTGGCAAGCCATGTCGGCGAAGAAGACCTTGTTGCTGGTCGCAGGGCCACGCCCCAATCCCGCGATCTGACGATTGCCGGGACTGTCGCCGGCAAGCGGAACGCCCATCAGGTGGCGCAGCAACTCCTCGCGCAACGCCGGATTTTCCGGTGCGTATCGCTCATGGATGACCAGCCCGGTCGAGGTTCCTCCGCGCGTGTGATGGACGGGAAACTCGACGAGACCCGGATGCGCGGCCCGAAGCCCGGAAGGGACGGCATGATTGGTGAGACCTCGCTCATGGCGCTGGCATTCCTATCGCCGATGTGAGGAATGGCAGCAGATGACGCAGGACGGCATCGGATGCTTCCCGCTGGGGGAAATGCCCGATGCCGTCCTGCGTCATCTGCTGCCATTCCTC
>NZ_RZSL01001122.1:0-857 GCF_003997355.1 Mesorhizobium sp. M1E.F.Ca.ET.041.01.1.1
TGCGGAGCGCGGCGTCAGCGCCGCGACCGAATCGACCACCAGCACGTCGATGGCGCCCGAGCGCACCAGCGTGTCGCAGATCTCCAGCGCCTGCTCGCCGGTGTCGGGCTGCGAGATCAGCAGGTTCTCGAGGTCGACGCCGAGCTTGCGGGCATATACCGGATCGAGCGCATGCTCGGCATCGACGAAGGCGCAGATGCCGCCCTTCTTCTGGGCTTCCGCGACCGTGTGCAACGCCAGCGTCGTCTTGCCCGAGCTTTCCGGTCCGTAGATTTCGATGATGCGGCCGCGCGGCAGGCCGCCGACGCCGAGCGCGATGTCGAGGCCGAGCGATCCCGTCGGCACGGTTTCGATCTCGACCACCTGCTCGTTGGCGCCAAGCCGCATGATCGAGCCCTTGCCGAACGCGCGCTCGATTTGCGACAGCGCCGCATCCAGAGCCTTTGATTTGTCCACTGCCTTATCCTCTACAAGCCGCAAAGTGTTCTGAGCCATGATACATCACCCCTTGGTCGTCAATGAAGGCCGGACAATCCGTGATCCCTGCTGTTTTGTACCTTTTTTGTTCTCGCTTGGCAAGAGGCAGCAACTGACTGAAAAACAATCAATATCTGGATTTGTTCTATTTTTGTCTCACTAAACCTGGAGCGCGCCGGCGCCGCTGGCCCAAAAGAGACTTCGATATCCAGCCGACTCGAATCGCGGGCCCGATTGCGGGGCGATGCGTGGAAACCTAGTGTGCGCACGCGAACAATCAACGAAGGTACGACGCCTGCATGCCGACATCTCCAAGAATCCTGGCGCTGGGCGGCGCCCATATCGACCGGCGCGGCCAGGTGTCGGGTGCTTACGTGCCC
>NZ_RZSL01001123.1:0-848 GCF_003997355.1 Mesorhizobium sp. M1E.F.Ca.ET.041.01.1.1
GTCCTACCATTAGACGAAGCGGGATGGCCGGCGGTCAAATATGCCGCCATGGATGAAGAAGCAAAAGCCGCGCCGTTGTCCAAAAACGGGGCCTTCGCGGCACCGGCGGGCTCGTTATTTCGTTTGGAAACGGGCAACCGAAAGGAACTTCACGGCGTTGCCGGTGAAACGGGTGGCATCCGGCATTTGGGCATCCGTCTGGAAGCCGGCCGTGTAGACCTCGCTCGGCGGCGTATGCACCATATTATAGGCATAGCGCGGCGCCGTCGTCGGGTCGGAAACAGTGGCGATGTTCTCGCCGCTGCCCAGCGCCCAACGCGCCGCCTGCGGCGGCGTTGCCACCACCATCGCCTTCGGTCCCGGCCGCAGGTCGCTGGTGGAAGCCCTGGCCTCCTTGCGCGTCGTCTTCACACCGGCGCCGATCGCTTGCGCTGGATCGGTGCCGGCCGGACGGGCGGCGATGGCTTCACGCGGCGAGGCCGCATCGAGGCCCGACGGATCGTTGAACGCCGAGCGAGGCTGAGGCTCCGATAGTGAAGCGACCGCATATTCGGCTCCGCTCGGACCGGCTTCGGTGGTTGCGCTGGCCTGTTCGAGGACAGCCTTGATCTCATCCGGTTTGCCCGCGTCGGGCCGCGCCGTCGGCAGCACCGAGAAGGCATCGGTCGCGCTCTTGTCCTGCGAGGCCGTTTCCGCCAGCGCCAGAAGCACGCTCTTGTCCTTGGGCGACAGTTCAGCCGGAGTGGAGCGATCGGGACGCCAGGTCGGCAGCGGGATGTTGTTGACCGCCACCTTGGCAGGATCCGCCGCTGCGGCTTCCGCCGCGTTGGCCATGCCGAACGGCACGT
>NZ_RZSL01001124.1:0-844 GCF_003997355.1 Mesorhizobium sp. M1E.F.Ca.ET.041.01.1.1
GCGTTGCGCATGACACCCTCGGCGGTGAGCAAGCTGATCGCGCGGCTGGAGGCGCGGCTCGGCGCGCGACTTCTCAGCCGCTCGACGCGCCGGCTGCAGCTGACCCCGGAAGGGGCCGCCTTCCACGACAGCGGCACGCGCATCCTCGCCGACCTCGATGCCGCCGAGCGCGAAGCGGCGGCGGGTGCCGCGCCTCGCGGCAGGCTCAGGGTCAACAGCTATGTGCCCTTCGGCCAGCACCGGCTTATGGAATTGTTGCCGCGTTTCCTGGAACGCTACCCGGAGATCAGCGTCGAGGCGGTGCTGACCGACAATGTCATCGACCTTCTGGAGGAGCGAGCCGACATCGCCATACGCGCCGGGCCACTGCGCGAGTCACGACTGGTGGCGCGCAAGCTCGGCCAGAGCCGGATGGCGGTGGTCGCCTCTCCCACCTATCTCGAAGCGCGCGGCACGCCGATGACGCCCGGTGAGCTGGACCGTCACAACATGCTCGCCTTCGGCTTCGCGCGGCATATCGATGGATTGCCTTTCATCGACGCGGATGGCGCGCCGATCGTCGTCCCGATCACCGGCAACGCGACGGTCAGCGACGGCGAGGCGATGCGGCTGACCGCGCTTGCCGGGGCAGGCATCGCGCGGCTGGCGCGCTGGCATGTCGAGCCCGACATTATTGCCGGACGGCTTGTGCCGTTGCTGGAGGCGTTCAATCCCGGCGACGAGGAGCCCACGCATGCCGTCTATGTCGGCCAGGGCAAGCATCTGCCGGCCAGGGTGCGGGCCTTTCTCGATTTCCTTGCGGAGACCGTGCGTCTCTGAACGAAAAGCCGCACGCCCCGAAGGA
>NZ_RZSL01001125.1:0-841 GCF_003997355.1 Mesorhizobium sp. M1E.F.Ca.ET.041.01.1.1
GGGCAGCACGTCGATGTTCGGAATGTTGGTCGCCGCCAGCTTGAAGTTCTGGTCGAGCTCGGCGCCGCCGATCACCAGGGCGTTGGTCAGCCCCAGCGTCTCGAGGCTCGCCGCCAGCGCCTTGGTCTTCGCCTCGGCCAGCTTCAGCTCGTCGACGATGATCAGCGAGGCGCTCTTGGCCTTGGCCGAGAGCGCATGCTTCAGGCCGAGCGCGCGCACCTTCTTCGGCAGCTCGTGCTCGTGGCTGCGCACGACCGGGCCGTGCGCCTTGCCGCCGCCGCGGAACTGCGGAGCGCGTGCCGAATGGTGACGGGCGCGGCCCGTACCCTTCTGCTTGTACATCTTGGCGCCGGTGCGCGCGATCTCGGCGCGGCCCTTGGCCTTGTGGGTGCCCTGCTGCTTCTTGGCGAGCTGCCAGCGCACGACGCGCTGCAGGATGTCCTCGCGCGGGTCAAGGCCGAAAATCTCCTCGGAGAGTTTCACCTTGCCGGCGTCCTTGCCGCCGAGCGTTGTGATCTTGAGGTCCATTATTCTGCTCCCTCAGTAGCCGGGGCGTCGTTCTTGGCGACAGCGGCAGCGCGGATTGCGGCGGGCTTTGGTGCGTTGGCGGGCAGCGCAACCTTGGCCGCGTCGCGAACCAGGATCCAGGCACCCTTGACGCCCGGAACGGCGCCGCGGATCAGGATCAGGCCGCGATCGGCATCGGTCGAGACGACCTCGACATTCTGCGTGGTGACGCGGACGTCGCCCATGTGGCCGGCCATCTTCTTGCCTTTGAACACCTTGCCGGGGTCCTGGCGCTGACCAGTCGAACCGTGCGTGCGGTGCGAGACCGAGTTAC
>NZ_RZSL01001126.1:0-840 GCF_003997355.1 Mesorhizobium sp. M1E.F.Ca.ET.041.01.1.1
GGCGCTGATTGGGCAAGCGGACGACGATGGCCCGCTCACCGGCGGCCACGGCGACGCCTTCGCTCTCGCCAACGTTTTTGTGAAGCTCTTGGCGCTCTCCGATGACGACGTCCTGCGCGTTCTCAGCCTTGTCATGGCCGAGACGCTCGAGGCCGGCAGCGCCGTCATTGAGGCGCTTGGGCATAATCTGAACGTCGACATGGCTGCTTTCTGGCAAGCGGACGAGGCGTTCTTCGAGCTACTGCGCGACAAGGAAGTCGCCAATGCCATGCTTGCCGACATCGGCGGCAAGCATGTCGCCGACGGCAATGTGGCCGAAAAGGTCAAGACGCAAAAGAAGATCATCCGCGACTTCCTTGCCGGCGAGAACGGCCGCGAGAAGGTCGAGGCATGGCTGCCGCGCTGGATGAAATTCCCGGTCGAAAGCTACACGGCGCGCGGCGGCTTCCGCACCGCCGACCAGTAGGCCCGCGTTCAGCCGCTGTTTGCGGGGCAATGATCTAACCAAGCCCAGGCGGCGGCTCTTAAAAGCCGCCGCCTGGGGGACCATCTTCCGGGACGGCGCCGGCTGCACTTTTGCCGCCTTTGAGCCGCGCCGCGACCGGCGCGGGGCTCACGGGCAGCTGAGAGGGAAGGTGCTTGCGCACCGCAGTGACGCGCAAGATTGCACGGCAGGGTTGCAAATTGGGTGAGCTGTGATAAGAAAATGTGAAGTCAGAAGGGGCCCATTGAAATGAAGCGCATGCAAGAAAAAGACATTCCCGCATTCGTGCAGGACGTGGTCGCAACGGGCTGCGATATCTGCGCCGTCGGTCCGAGTTGTTACTCCTTGGGCGATAC
>NZ_RZSL01001127.1:0-831 GCF_003997355.1 Mesorhizobium sp. M1E.F.Ca.ET.041.01.1.1
TCAGACTTCCGATCAGCTTTTCCAGCAATTTTGCCAATGCCTCCCGGTCTTCGCGCGTCAGGCCGGCGAGGGTCCGGTGCTCGTTGGCGACATGGGCGGCAAGCGCCTCATCGATGAGCTCGAGGCCTTTGGCGGTGAGCTGGACAACAACCCCGCGCCGGTCGCTGGGATGCGGCGCGCGCTGGATCAGGCCGGCCTTTTCCAGCCGGTCGAGGCGGGCAGTCATGGCGCCTGACGTCACCATCGTCGCTTCATAGAGCTCGGTCGGTGTCAGGGCGTAAGGCGTGCCTGAGCGACGAAGCGTCGCCAGCACGTCGAATTCGCCTTGCTGCAGTCCGAAGCGGGCGAAGAGCGGCGCCAGCCGGTCCCGCGAGATCAACGATGCGGCTTCGCTCAACCGCCCGATCACGGCCATCGGCGAGACGTCGAGATCCGGTCGTTCGCGCTTCCACTGCTCGATCGCCCTCGCCGCACGGTCCATGTGCCTCACCGCAAAGTATCTTGACGTTAAGAATCTTTGCGCTATCTTATCTTAAGATGGACAAGCGGCCAAGCGCCGATCGAAGCACGGAGCCGTCTAATGAAGAAACTTCTCTGGGATTCGGCACTCGGCCTTCTGCTCGTCACCGGCGGATTGCTCGGCATGACTCTGCCTTTCGGCAAGCTCGCGACAACCGCCGGCGTGCCGGCCATGGTCTGGGCTTTCGTCATCTCATTCGGCGCCGGCGGCGTTTTGCTGGTAGCACTTCTGCTGCTTGGCCAGCGCATCCGGCTGACGGCGCGCAAGCTCCGCTATTTCTTCGTCACGGCGGCTGTGTCCTATGCCTTTCC
>NZ_RZSL01001128.1:0-826 GCF_003997355.1 Mesorhizobium sp. M1E.F.Ca.ET.041.01.1.1
GCGGAAGAGCATGACCGGCTGCTGAAGCTCTTCCTCGATCACTACACGCTCAACATCCCCGGCAAGTCGCGCCCCTACCCCGGCGTGACTTCGGCCCTCGATCGCTTCGAGGCCGCCGGCTACCTGATGGCGGTCTGCACCAACAAATACGAAGCGAATTCGGCGACGCTGATCGGGGCGCTCGGCATGGACAAATATTTCGCCGCGATCTGCGGCCAGGACACGTTCGCCTTTCGCAAGCCCGATCCTCGCCATCTCATCGAGACGATCAGGCTGGCGGGCGGCGACCCGTACAACGCCCTGATGGTCGGCGATTCGCAGACCGATATCGACACCGCCAAGGCGGCCGGCATTCCGGTGGTGGCGGTGGATTTCGGCTATACGGACCGCCATGTGCGCGAGTTCGAGCCGACTTTGGTGATCTCGCATTTCGACACGCTGACGCCGGATCTTGCCGAGCGGCTGATCGCGGCGGCGCGCTGAATCTGGGCTTTTCCGGCCTGCCGGGGCCTAGGAAAATTCGATCTGAAGATCGTCGGCACATTGCCTTGACTTCGCGCGCCCGCCTCCCTTATATCGCGGCTCGCTTCGGCCTTCGGGCAACGAGCGGGCGATTAGCTCAGCGGGAGAGCACACCCTTCACACGGGTGGGGTCGCAGGTTCAATCCCTGCATCGCCCACCATCCAACTGTCTGAGAATGTTGGATGGTTTGGCCCTGCGAAATCTTTCCAAATCTGGACGCTGCTGACGCTTAGATCAGCCCTCGGCGCACGTTCAAATGCGTCACCGCCGTCACCAGTATGGCTCCGGTCATGAAGTAGAGCG
>NZ_RZSL01001129.1:0-821 GCF_003997355.1 Mesorhizobium sp. M1E.F.Ca.ET.041.01.1.1
GTCGGCGTCGTCTCCAACGGCTCGGCGGTGCTCGGGCTGGTCAATATCGGCCCGCTCGCCTCCAAGCCGGTCATGGAAGGCAAGGCGGTGTTGTTCAAGAAGTTCGCCGGCATCGACGTCTTCGACATCGAGATCGACGCGCCTGAAATCGAGCGCATGGTCGAGACGGTGGCCGCGCTCGAGCCGACCTTCGGCGGCATCAATCTCGAAGACATCAAGGCTCCCGAATGTTTCGAGGTCGAGGAGCGGCTGAAGGCCCGCATGGGCATTCCGGTCTTTCATGACGACCAGCATGGCACGGCGATCATTGTCGCGGCGGCGGTGCTCAACGGGCTCGAATTCGCCGGCAAGACGATTGCCGACATCAAGATCGTCACCTCCGGCGCCGGTGCTGCGGCGCTCGCTTGCCTCAACCTCCTGGTCTCGCTCGGCGCCAAGGTCGAAAACATCTGGGTCACCGACCGCTTCGGCGTCGCCTGGAAGGGCCGCGCCGAAGAGATGGACCGCTGGAAAGACCCCTATGTGAAGGATACGCAAGCGCGCACGCTGGCCGATGTCATCCCCGGCGCCGATGTCTTCCTCGGCCTCTCCGCTGCCGGCGTGCTGAAGTCTGAACTCCTGCAGCACATGGCGCCGAAACCGCTGATCCTGGCGCTCGCCAACCCGACGCCGGAGATCATGCCGGAAGTGGCGAGGGCGGCGCGGCCGGACGCGATGATCTGCACCGGGCGTTCCGATTTTCCCAATCAAGTCAACAACGTGCTCTGCTTTCCTTACATCTTCCGCGGCGCGCTGGACTGTGGCGCCAGCGCCATCAACGA
>NZ_RZSL01000112.1:0-14086 GCF_003997355.1 Mesorhizobium sp. M1E.F.Ca.ET.041.01.1.1
GCGGCAAGCGGGTCTCTCAGACCGGTAATATAGAATTGGCCGTCGCGCACATTCTGATCGGCGACGATGATGCCAGGCTGGGTCTCCAGTTGCGACACATAGGCCTGCCAGCGTTCCTCGGCGCTCACATCGCGGACCCCGGAGATGTCGAAGACCGGGCCGCCTGCCGAAAGCTGCTGGGCGGCGGCCCGCGCCCGGTTGATCCATGTGGTGGTCGCCTCACCCTCGGCGACAATGCGACCATTGACTACTGAAAGCCGCACCGAATCCGGTGGCGCCAGCGACGCCGTCAGCCGCTTCAGCACGAATTCCGGCTCGAGGCTCTGATAGAACTGCCAGTTTGAATGAACGCGGGCGGGATCGACCTCCGTTCCCGACAACAGCGACTGCGGGTCGGCGGCGAGCGGGTCTCTCAGGCCGGCAATGTAGAACTGGCCGCCGCGAATTTCTTGTTCGGAAACGACGATCCCCCGCTGCGGCGCCAGTCGCGACAGATACGTCTGCCAGCGCTGCCCGGCTTGCCAGGAAAGAAAGAACCAGGCGCCTGCCGCAGTCAGAATCAGCAGGGCTGCCGTCACCACCAGCCACGGGAATCCCTCTTTTGAATCCGTATGCTGCAGCTCGACACAGGTCTGCAACTGGGTCTCTACGCCGGGTAACTGCGAGGTGTCCCCGTCGAAGCGCTCCAAAGCCTGCGAGGACTGATCATGGATGCGAAGCAATACGTCGCGGATTACGTCATGCAACTCCTCCGGCGGATTTCCCCTGATCACCGCAACCAGCGTCGCAAACGGTCCGACTTCCGACCAGAGGCGAAGCTCTCCGAACCGGATGGTGTCCAGGCCGCTGTTTTCTTTCTCGTTGAACGAGTCCTTCACAAAATCCTGGATTGCGCTGAGCATCGAGGAAATCAGTTGAGGGTCTTCGCTGGTCGCGTTTTCGGCCGTTACATGCGCGATCAAAAGCCCGGAGCTGCGGCTGATGAGAAAGACATGCTCCACGCGATAGACGAGAGAATGCTTGAGAACGACTTCGGAGAAGCTTGTTCCCGTTCTCCAGGCCTCAAATCTCCACTTGAGGCCATGCCAGGTAAATATATGCCTTAAAGATTCATTCAGCGACTGGAAGGTCTGGTCAATCTTTTCGCCAATCGACTTGCGAATGGCCGGCAGAAACACCGGATACAATATATCGGTCAGCGCGCTGGGGTTCTTCTGGATGGACCGTTGCGCAGCCCTCTCGACGGCTGGCGCAAGGGCCTCGCCGAGCTGCACAAGAGACGCCCCTGCGGCTGCGGTGGGGAGAACGCTCCCCACTGCAGCCGCAAGCTGCTCAGGTTCGTCGAGCAGGTGCGTAACGCGTGAAAGTTCCGAGATTTCGTGGCCGACGAGCAGTTGGCGAAGCCTTTCCAGCCGATGATCGGCGGCTGGGATTCCTTCGTAAAGCGCATGGTTGTCCGGATCGACGTTCCGGGCAATTTCCACCAACAGGCGAGCCAGAGCCTCGCGATCAATCCCGGTATCGTTCGAAGCTGGTCTTTGAGGAAGGCTGATTGGTTCGACGCTCGACGTCAACTTCCGATCAACTCACTTTCCAGCCACGCTCCGAATTGCCCTTGCTGCCGACGGGATCCTGATTGAGACATTTCGCGACCTCGACAAACAGGCCGGCCAAAAGATTCCGGTCGGTCTTGACGTTGCTGAGATCGGAAAAGATCTTCTCCATCAGCATTTGAGCGCTTTCATTCTTTTGCTTGATTTCCTCGCGCAGCAATTGGTCGCTTCTGTTCATGCGATCCGCTATTTCGCGCTCGAGCTCGCTCAATTGATCAGACAAAGCGCGCACCTGCTTTTCAAGCGCCTGATTTTGATCGCGAAGATTGCGGTCGATCTCCTTGTCGGCCTCGGCCCGCGCATCTTTTTCGTTCCGCAACTGCGTCGCCAGCGAGTCGACCTGCTTCTTGGCATTCGACTCGTAGGTCTCAAGATTGCGCTTGGCCTCGGATTCGACATCCTTGAACCGCTGCAGGAACCGTTCCTCAAGTTTGGAGAAGCGGCGATCATAGTCCTGCATCTGATTGCCGAACAGCAGATCGCGTATCTTGTCGACACCTGGAGCGTCACCGCCGGGCCCGCCGTCGCGCGCTTGGGGAGCCATAAAGTTCAGCCCGTTTCCCTCTGCATTACCTATCAGATTTGCTTCCGCTTTGCTTGCTGAAGAAGCGGCCGTCGAAGATTCCTTAGCCATCACTATGCCCCAATTGCCCAGTGTAAAACTTGGAAACGCGAAATTATGTCAGACAAATACCCGGCCCGCAAGCTGGAATCCTCTTGTCTTAAGCCGATTCAGGCGTCCCTTGTTCCTCTCTTGGACTAGCAACGAATGCACGAGTTCTGATTGGTGTCTCCCGCGCACCTTTTCGCGAAAGCGGGAATAACCGGATAGTCTAATTGACAATTTTGCGCAATATCCTATTGAATTGAGTAATACACGTTAATTATAGATAGTGCTCAAATTAGGTTGCTCAAAGTCTTTAGGCGCATCGCAATTCGATGATCTATCGGCGCACATGCCGTAGCACACCCGGTTGCGATCCCCCGTTGAGCCAATCTTTCCTCGCCCGATGCGCCGATTGGCTCGCGGAGCTGAAGGCCGCGCGTGAGGACGCCCCCCTGCCCGGCACTGCCTTGGCAGGCCTACACCTTCCTAAAGAACCCGGACAGAATGTTCGGGCCCGCTTCGCCGGGGCGCAGCCTGATGCCGTCCTCGAATGAGTTCAGCGTCACGCACTCGTAGCCGTTGTAGGCGAGCAGCGCCACCAGCGAGTCGGGGTCGAAGTGGTGCAGGTGCTCGTTGGGGAGGCGCATGCGCCAGGTGCGGAACCAGGCGTCGCCGTCGGCGCCGAGCTCACGCCAGCGGCAATAAGGGACGGCGACGGCCAGGTGCCGGGTCTTGAGGCGGCCGAGGAAAGTCAGATCCGGGATGTGCTCGAGCACGTCGAACATGGCGACGAGATCCCAAGAGCTAAGCAAGCGCCTCTTCCCAACTGACCATGCTAGCTCAGTTGCGTGTGGCGTTCCTCACATCGGAAGATCCGGGTTGTTCTCGGCAAAGTATTCATGATTGTCAGCGTTATATGTGGCTCTAGGTGGGTTTTCAGCCGCGAGTGTCTTGGCGTCATTTTGGCCATAGACATAATCCCTTGTCGCCGCGACGACGCCAAAGTGACTCACTTCGTGTATGATGGTTCCGGATCTCGAATCCGTTCCTTGCAGGGCGGCGTACCAGAACTTGCTACAGACAAAAATCTTGTAAGGCTGGTCCGGGTAGACATATGCATAGTCGATTGGTTCGCAATCGCTGCCGTGGCATCCAAATGATATCGCCTTGTTTCTGAGAGCATCCGAAATCTTCGAGAAATTTCCGGCGACCCTTGCGTACAGCCCCGCGGTATGCGCCCCGAACCAGGTCAGATATCTTTGGGAACTGGGTTGCTGGGCTGGAGGCGTGTTCTGCAAAACCTGCAGGGCAGCCGAGGCTATGTTGCTTGCTTCCGCCAGCGCAGCTCCAAGATCATCCTGTTGAGAACTGTCACACTGGTCGAATTCGGGCACCGACAGCGGTACCCGCTGTGGAGGAATCCGACCTGACAGAAGCCTGAACGTGGCAGCGTTGCTCACGACTGCCGCCCGTCTCAGGGCGCCTGGACGGCCGACCAGCAGATCCGCTCCCTCGGTATCATAGGTAACGGCATAGTTCCCTGCTTCATAGATAGCGTAGTACAATGACAGATCGACGGGCGCCGAAATCGATTGCCCGGGCTCGATATTGATGAAGTCAGCCTCAGTGGGCTCTCCTCGCTTTGCCAAACGGCCTATATACTGAATTGGCTGCGATCCCCTCGTCACTGAGAACAAGTCCGCGGAGACGCCGTTGATCGGCGTGGTCCAGCTGAGCACCCTGATCGAGCTGCGCGATCGGTTGGTGAGAGTAAAGTCAATAATAAGGGGGGTATCGTTTCCATAAGAAGGCAGGCGCGATTGCAGAACTATCTCAATTTCCAGATTCTGCTGCGCAAACGCCAGCGGGATAACGCTAAAAAAAAACGACAGTATAAGTGCCAATTTCCGAACAATACTTGGCATTTTACGCCCCCATATAACCACGATTAGACGGTGTTGCTGCGTCTACGCGAGTTTTTAGTTTGCCATAACATACCAGAATCGCCCGCGGCCACCTGGCAATTGGGTATGAATTGCTGCGGGCCGGGGGATTCAAACTTACCGCAAATTCAGAAATTCAGGAACACGAAATCATGTCCGTGGCCGCGAACGTCACTGATTTCGACTGACACCTTTTTCGGTGTGGTATAAGATAAACGGGTACTTTCCCATCAAGCTCCATAGAGGGGGCCATCATGAGCGAGCGTCGGAAAGGCATAATCACTAATTGTTTGAGAAATTTTGCCCTGGTTTTCGGGTTCTGTGTTGCTTTCAGCGGCACTGCTTCAGCTGATTCATGCGCAGATGCTACTTCCGGTTGGAATCTCGAGAATCCTCCGGCCGAAGATCGCCAGGCAATTCAAGATCTTTTGTCCCGCTATGCCTGGACGATCGACGAAAGAAATGCGGCCGCGTTCACTGCCCTCTTTGCGGAACCGAAATCGTCTTACTATCAGATTTGCAGTTCAGGCGACAGTATCCTCAAGTTGACACTCGACTTTGGCCCGGAGTCGCCAGACGATCTTCTTGAGCAGATGAAAATAATATTAAAGAAAATGAAAACCGATCAACTCCAGACCCGGCATCTGGTAACCAACACCTTGTTCGATGTGGTTGACGATAAGACAGTGAATACCAAATCGATAGTCCTGGTCACTCTGCAGGACTCCCACTCTCCGGCACCGGTTCTTGACTATTCGGCGGATGCCCGGGCCTCCTTTGTGAAGGGCAACGACGGCACGTGGCGATTTCAATCGCTCACAGTCTACGCCGACTATGTTGTTGGCTCTGTCGCAGCCAAGAAGCGATGACGCCTGAAGATCGGCTATGGTTTCACTGGCACGCTCCAGTGGGCTGAATTGCGTTCCGTCGCGCTGATCGCCGCTGTCCTCGGCATTGCGTTTCTCCTGTTGTCCGGGGCGATCGGGCTTCGACATTTAGCTTTTGTATCGACGCCGCGAGCCGGTGAGAGGCAAGGCTCCGATTTCGCTTTCGCTCAGGCTGAATCTGATCGGAGGTCGTTCGCCGACGCCGTTACGCGATGGAACCCCGACATCTTCTGGGCGCCGGCCTCGAAGAGCACCGACGTCATAACCAGGTCCGGCGATGAAGCGCGGGCGGTGTTCGGTCCTATTCCCGACGGCGATTGCGACAGCCCGCAAATGAAGGTCATTCCGGTTGAAGTCGACGGCAATGTCGTCGACCTCAAGCCCAATCCGATAAAACCGGGCTCTCCGCTGGAGTTCGAGCACAGGAACGAGAACGGCGAGGTGGTGAAATGGACGGCGACATTGCCAAAGTGCGACAAGCCTTCGCTGACCGGCAGCACGACCTACTGTGGGCTGAACTCACGTGTCGTAAGGGTCGTGCGCGGCAACGTTGAATGGCTGTTCCTCTGCAGAAAATCCAATATCAGTCAGGAGGTCAGCACCGATCCCTTCTGGACGCGATCGGACCCGAGGTTTTCCGTCTTCGGCACCATCGGGTTCAACCGGAAATCCGGAGAAATTGTCTTCTTCGACGGCCGCAAGGACTGGAGCGAGTTCGATTGGTCAAAGCCCTTCGTTCCGCCGGGCGGGCGCAACTATTCCGATGAAGTCGGAAGGGCTGCGGCGCAGAAAATCTACGATCCCACGTTCCAGATCTCGTGCCATGCATGCCATGACAACAAAAGCCCCTATGTGATCGATCCGCACATTGAACAGAGCAGGGTCGGTTTCCGTTCAGCCGGCGATTCCAGATCGACCGCCTTCAGCCTGGGAGATTTTCTACCGCATCGGCCGCGGCTGCCGGGCGCGCCGTTCCGCGTGGTCGGCTCCGGCTACACCGGCACCTACCGCAATGAACTCAGCCAGGCCAGAACGGTCGAAGATCCGACGGGCAACTGCACAAGCTGCCATACGCTTACCACACAAGTCACGGGCCGCCGTTTTGCCGCGGACGCAGCGGGGCATGAGCCGACGGTCACGTTGCCAACCTGGGTTCAATTGCTCGAGTTGCACGAGGAACAGACGGTCTATGGCGAGATAGCCGCACACCGGACGGACTGGGCGGCCGGCAGCGGCGGCATCCATCCCTGGATGTTGCCGGGTTCCGGCAATGACCTGTCCTCCAGCGCACCGCGACTGAGCTCAGAGGATTGGCGGAAGCTGAGCGACTGTCTATGGGGAGCCGGTGGCTCCGAGTGCGGCTACCGCCCGCTCTACACTGGCTGCCCGGCGCCAGAGGCGGAGGATGAAGGCTCTTCGCTCGCCGATGCCAAGATCCAGGTTTTGCCTCCACCGCCCGGAGAGGCGGTTAGAAATCGTGTCCTTCGCGTAAGCTGGACCTTTCGCAACGGCTACGGGGGTGTCCCAGAGCGCGACGATGTCAGGATCAATGTGGCAGTCAGCGCGGGCGCGATTCCGGCAAACGGGGATCCGCCGCAAAACGGTGAATATCCGAGCATCGAGGAGGCAAAGGGCACCAGCATCGAGGCCATCTCCGGTCCAGTCGGCTCAGCCGGCTCCAGCTTGCTGATCGAGAACGTTTCGTTTGCCGGTCACACGAAATGGAGCGATCCGACGCCGTCGATCTCGCCGCGCACCTTCCAGATCGACCTGCCTGGCGAATGCAACCGACGCACCTTGATCCGCCTGGTGCCCAAACGGTTCTGCTTCGACCAGAGCCAGGCGGCATTCAGCGAGGCAGACCATTTGATCTACGCCGATGTTCAGTGCGGCGAGCTTCGATGATCCACCTTGACGCGATCGAAAGCGGCTGGTGAGCGCCGGGATTTGCGATAACATGACCGGGCGCTACATGGTCGCCGCACCAAGGAGGGTCCCGGAGCTTGACCACGCCGGTTCCATTGGCTAGCCCGATTTTGCCCAGCAGTCCGGCGAAGTCTGTTGCGGAGCGGCGTTATCTCACCATCCTGTTCTGCGACATGGTGGGGTCGACCGAATATGCCGACCGCCTGGATCCCGAGGATTTCCAACGCCTGATCGAGAGCTTTCTGCAGACCTGCAGCAGCGTCGTTCGGCGCCACAAGGGCGTGACCGCCAGCTACATCGGCGACGCCATCCAGGTCTATTTCGGCTATCCAATAGCCGGCGAGGACGACAGCGAGTTCGCGGTGCTGGCGGCACTCGAGATCATCGATGCGGTGGCCACCATCTCGGCAAAACAGGGATATCCGCTGCAAGTGAGGTTGGGTATCGCGAGCGGCCAGGTCGTGGTGGGGGAGTTCGTCGGTGCGCCGAGCGGAGTGTCCACCGTCGCCTTCGGCCACGTCGCGCATCTGGCGGCGCGGCTGCAGGTACTGGCCAAGCCGAATACGATCCTTGTCGACGCGGCGACCTTCGAGGCCGCGAGCGGCGCGATTGATTTCACCACGTTCGGCAAACATGAGCTGAAGGGATTCGCCGAGCCAGTCCAGGTCTGGCAGGTGCAACGGCAGCGCATGGTCCCGACCCGCTTTGCAAAGCGCGCGCATATGACCAAGCTGTGCGGCCGCAACGCCGAATTGCGACTGCTGATGGAGCGCTGGGAGACCGTCGCGCGCGACAGGCGCGGCAATGCGGTATGGGTTTCGGGAGAGTCGGGGATCGGCAAATCCCGGTTGCTCAACGAAGTCCAGCAGCGCCTGCGCAGCTTTCCGCAACTGACCATGCAATGTTCTCCGACCTTTGAGAACAGCACCCTTTATCCATTCCTCGCAGAGTTGCAGAGGATCGCAACGATCGAGGACGCTGACTCGACGGAAGAAAAGCTGCGAAAGCTCAGCAACGCATTGTCGATCGGTTCGGTGTACAGCGACGTCGCGCTGGCGATCTTCTCGAGCCTGCTCGGCATACCTGCGACCAGGCCGGACAGGCTCGAGGGGATAAGCGCCGAACGACAGCGAAACATCGCCGAGCAAGCGCTCATGGATCTGGTCGGTTATCTGGCGCGTACCACCCCGATCCTGATCCTGTTCGAAGATGAGCAATGGGCCGACGCGACCTCGCGCGAGCTTCTCGACAAAATCGTCGCCAGCCTGGCTTCGACGCCTGCGCTGTTGCTCGTATCGAGCAGGAACAACGCAACCGTTCCATGGTTCGACAGGCCGGATGTGCATCACATCAGGCTTGAAGCGCTCGGCCGCGAGGATGCCGAGGCGATTGTCCATGACATCAGTCCGAATGCGCTCGCTGCCGATGTTTCAGTGGTGCTCGATCGCAGTGAAGGCGTCCCGCTCTACATCGAGGAGCTTGCTCGGAGCGTGGTCGAAACCGGGTTGCGGCTGGACGCGCCTCAGCCGAAGCGTTCGTCACTTGCGAACAACATTCCAAACTCCCTGCAGTTCTCGCTGCTTGCCCGCCTCGACAGGCTGGGGCCCGCCAAGGAAGTTGCGCAGATCGCGGCGGCGATCGGCCGCAAATTCGATTTCGACGTCCTGCACGAGATTTGCGATTGGCCCGAAGCGGAGTTGCGCGCCGCAGTTGGCGACCTGACGCGCACGGGGCTGATCGTAGCCGAGCGAGGGACGGCCGGCGCGGGCTTTTCGTTCACCCACGTGCTCCTGCAGCAGGCCGCCAGAGGCACGATGCTGCACGAACGCGCGCAGCAGGTTCACCAATCGATTGCCGAATGTCTCGAACTGCGCGACCACAACGCAGCCTATCCCGAAGTGCTCGCCGAACATTTCGCCGACGCAGGTCTGTTCGATCGCGCCGCCGACTACTGGCTGCTGGCAGGGGTGAAGGCGGCTAAGACCTGGGCAAAAGCCGACGCAGTGCGTATTTTCAGGAAGGGCCTTGAAGCCGCAAAGCTCCTTCCTGAATCCGACGATCGCAGCCGCAGGCTGCTTCGCTTCGAACTGGAGTTGGGCGACGTGCTCTATGCCGCGCAAGGCTACGTGACGGGCGAAGGCAGCGCCGCATATCAGCGGGCCATAGCACTGAGCGGGAAGCTCGGCGAACCGGAATCGACGATCAGGGCGCTCGACGGGCTTTTCGGAACCCATTTCAATTCAGGCCAGTTTGGCAAGGCCCTTGCGGCCAGCGATGAGTTAATTCGGGTCGGCGAGCAGGGCGATTACCTGAACGCGCTCGTCATAGGTTTGCAGTTCAAGGGGATGACTCTGTTCTGTCAGGGCGAGTTGGTGGCGGCCCGGCAATATCTCGAGCACGCTCTCAGCTACAAGGGCAGTGCAGACAAGGTCGGCAGCGACTTTCCGAGCATGGCCATGATCTATCTTTCGTGGACCTTGCATATTCTGGGATATCGCCATCAAGCGCTGAAACTCTACCGCGAGGCGGAGGCGACCGTTCGGCAGCAGTCGGCATATCGCCTGGCCGCCTGCCTGGGAAACGGATGCGTGTTGTTCGCCTTCCGCGAAGAGAGCAGTTTGATCGCTCGACTGGCGGATGAACTCCTGCCGCTGGCGCAGGAAAACGGCTTCAATCTCTGGGAAAGGGTGGCGCGCTTTTTTGGCGGCCTGGCTGCATCTGACCTCGATGACAGTCCGGGGGGAAGCCACATGATGGCATTGACCGAAAGTGATCTTGAAGATCAGGAGGTCGACAAGTCGTGTTATTTAGGTTTACTGGCCAAGGCTTTCATGAACTCTGGGCAATTCGATATAGCGGCGGAGACCGTTGAGAAAGGTCTGCGCGAGGCCGGAAAGATCGGCGAGCATTACTTTACAGCTGCCCTGCTTCGCATTCGCGGTGAGATCGAACTTGCAAATGGAGCAGGAGACAGAGCGGCGGAGGCTTCCTTCCGCGAGGCGATTGCCTTTGCGCGGCGGCAGAGCGCCAGGAGCTGGGAGTTGCAGGCAACCAACAGTCTGGCGAAGCTATTGCGGTCACAGGGTAGGTTCGAAGAGGCTCGTGCTGAATTACGGGAAGTCAACGATTGGTTCATCGCGGCAGACGTGGCGTAGTCCCCGCATGAGCCCCCTCGCCGGCTATACCTTGGCGGGCGCCGATGGAAACGCCTACCGCTTCCTGAAAAACCCGGACAGAATGTTCGGGCCCGCTTCGCCGGGCCGCAGCCTGATGCCGTCCTCGAATGAGTTCAGCGTCACGCACTCGTAGCCGTTGTGCGCAAGCAGCGCCACCAGCGAGTCGCGGTCGAAGTGGTGCAGGTGCTCGTTGGGGAGGCGCATGCGCCAGGTGCGGAACCAGGCGTCGCCGGCGGCGCCGAGCTCGCGCCAGCGGCAGTAAGGGACGGCGACGGCTAGGTGCCAGGTCTTGAGGCGGCTTAGGAACCCCAGATCCGGGATGTGTTCGAGCACGTCGAACATGGCGACGAGATCCCACGCGCCGGCGAGCGCCTCATCCCAACCGACAAAGCGGACACCCGTGGGCAGCGGAAACTCGGCGATATCGCAGCCGGCGCAGTCGGCGACCCCGGTAATCTTGGCGGCTTCGACGAAGGTGCCGGTGCCGTATCCAATCTCCAGCACCGAGCGAGGGATCTCGCCGGTTACCCCCAGAACCCAGCCAAGCCGCTGATAACCGAGCTTGATGGTCCGGTCGCTCAGGTCCTCGTAATAGGAGATGTATTGTTTGTCGTACTTGATCGGTGTGAAGTCGATCTGGTGGATCACGCCAAAGCGGTCCACCTCGTAGTTGTCCAACATTGCCCAGCTGCCCTCCGGAGTCCGGATTCTTACACGGCGGAGCTAAACGCAGCGTAACTTGCGGGAGCGGTCCGCCAAACCCTGGCATGCGGCAAGATTCCAGGCACGGGGAAAGCGCTGCAGCTTGGTCTTCTCGAGCCAAGGGAGCGTACGCGCGAGCCGCCAGTCCATGCGGCTGGCCCAGCTACAACCGAGCGGCAAGTCCAGGCGCCGCGGCTATCCACAACCGGACCGACCATTTCTGGGTGCATCGCCGGTTTCCGCCTTTCGTTACGGCAGATTGCCTACCCATGTGGCATTTCTGCCACCACTGATTGAGACAACCCCTGCTAGAAACGCGGCGGGTTCTTAAATGGGGTTTGGGGCTATGCTTACGCGCTTTTCAGCGAAATCTATTCTTTTGTCTGCCGTTTCGGTTCTCGCCTTGACGTCCGCCGCGCATGCCGCCGACGTTGTGCAGGAGCAGGCGGCGCCGGGCTTCAACTGGAGCGGTCTCTATGTCGGCTTCGGCGTCGGCGCCGGCGCCAATGTACATGAGATCAGCGGCGATATCCTTCCGGGCGCCTCGCTCAACGGCATCGGCGGCGAAGGCATCTATGGCGAAGCCACCGTCGGTTACGACTATATGGTCTCGCAGCGCTTCCTGCTGGGCGCCCTGCTCGACGCTCACGTCGGCACCATCAAGACTTCGCTCGACGCGTTCGGCCTCGATGCCGACGTCAAGGAGACCTACGGCTTCGACGTCGGCGTGCGCGCCGGCTATCTCTTGACGCCGAACACGCTGGCTTACGTGCTGGGCGGCTACGCCTGGCAGAAGTACAAGCTCGACACCAATGCCGGCTTCGGCATGGACTGGGATCAGGGCGGCTATTTCCTCGGAATTGGCGCCGAAGCCGCCATCAACGCCAACTGGACGCTCAAGGGCGAATATCGCTACACGCGCTTCAGCACCACGGACGACCTGCTTTCGCAGTTCGGCGCGCCGGACGGCACGCTCAACCTCGACACCTCTCGCCATACCTTCCAGGTGGCCGCCAGCTATCGCTTCAACGCCGCCAATGGCGGGGCTGCCGGCTTCGAGACGCCGAGCTACAACTGGACCGGCTTCTATGTCGGCGGCGGGCTCGGCGCCGGCGCGTCCGTGCACCAGATCGATGTTCCGCCGGCCGGCGTGGAGTTCAACGGGCTCGGCGGCGAAGGCGTGTTCGGCGAAGCGAGCCTCGGCTACGACCAGGATTTCGGCAGCTGGGTTGCGGGCGTCATGGTCGATGCGCGCTATTCCGGCATGACCTCGGAGCTCGATCTCGGCGGCGGCCAGATCAATCTTGACACCGACTATGGCTTCGACGTGCTCGGCCGCGTCGGCATGAAGGTCAACGAAGCGACGCTGGCCTATGCGCTGGCCGGCTATAGCTGGCAGCATTTCGATCTCAACGCATCCGACCCGATCGGCGACATCATCGACTGGGGCTCGAACGGCTTCTGCGTCGGCGGCGGCCTGGAAACGGCCATGTCGGACAAGATGACGGTCGGCATCGAATACCGCTATTCGCAGTTCGAGAAGCACGACTTCTCGGCGGATCTGGGCGCGCCGGACGGCAGCATCACCTCGACGCCGTCCTTCCACACCGTGCGGATCGACGCCAAGTACAAGTTCAACTAAGCAAGGGCCCTCCAGCCAAAGCAAGAAGCCCGCCTCACCGGCGGGCTTTTTTTGTTGTCGGGAAAGCATCATCTCGTGCGTCCTCTGAAGGCACCCCCGCGGCTGCCCGAAAGAAGGAGACCATCATGCGGAAGCTCATCATCACGGAGTTCATCAGCGTCGACGGCATTGCAGAGGTCGAGAAGTTGCCGGGCGTGACCTGGAACGATGAGATGAACGCGTTCAAGGAGGACGAGCTCGCCGACAGCGGCGCCATGCTTCTCGGCCGCACGACCTACGAGATCTTTGCCGGCTCATGGCCCTCCGAAACCGGGGATTTCGCCGACCGCTTCAACGCGCTGCCTAAATATGTCGCCTCGACCAGCCTGAAGGCGCTCGACTGGCAGCCGGCGGAGCTGGTCGCCGGGCCCCTGCCCGAGTCGGTCGCAAAGCTGAAGCAAGGCAGCGGCGGAAACATCTATGTGCACGGCAGCTTGAGCATTGCCCGGCAGTTGCTCAGCCACGGCCTCATCGACCGCCTGAGGCTGCTGGTCTATCCGAGTGCCGTCGGCCAGGGCAAGCCGCTGTTTCCAACCGAGGAGCCGATTGCGCTGGAGCTGATCTCGGCCGTGCCATTCAGCAATGGCGTGGTGGCGCTGGAGTACACGCCGGGAAAAGCGAAACAATAGCCTACTGCCGCAGCGGTTTCATCAGACAGGGCATCACCGAGCGATCCTCGGTCTTGAGGTCTGATCGCGGGCGACAGGTTGATTGCCCGCGCGGCCCGAGCGATCGGGGGCGAGATGCCCCCGATCACTGTTTGGACGAGATTTGCGCACAGCTCGTTAAATGAGGAAGACGCTGGCGTCCGGATGCGTCTGGTTGTTCATCGCGTCGAAGGCGCTGGCGATATCCTCTATCCCCGGTTGACCGGTCAGGCCGAAGTTGGAGGTCGGGGCGCCGGTGTCGTTGAGGACGTCCCGCACTGCGGCAGTCACCTCGCCCGGTTGGAGCGTGTGGTCGTGGTTCGCGTCAATCTGATTGAGAATAGCGATGATGGCTGGGTTCGAACTCGTCGCCGCGGAGAAACTGAAATTGAGCTCCGGTTTACCACCGGGGCCGTCGGGCACGGCAGTGACGGCAGCGGAGAGAAACGCCGCCGCCGAGGAGCGTTCGAGGTGGTTCACGCCGCCACCGTGGGCTCCCAACGCATCCGCGATCGAGGGCGTTCCGGGGATCTTCGACAGGTTCTGGAAGCCGAAAATGGTCTCAAAGGAGGTGTTGGAGGTCCAGCCCGAATGGAACTCGCCCAACTCCTGGGTCAAGATATCCAGATGGTTCTTCCAGAAGCCCGGCGTCAAGCCCTGGCCAGGCGGCGGCAGGAAGTTGGTGAAGTCGTTGCCGGTGTCGATGCCGCCGCTGCCGGGATTATCGACCGTCTGCACGAGGATGCCGGTCTGCTGGGAGCCGGTCGGCACCACCTCGTAGATGCTCTTGCCGACATCGGCCAGCGTCAGCCCGCCGATCGACCAGTTGCCGCTGGCATCGGTCGTCGTCGAACGGTCAACACCTGGATCGAACACGTGATTGCCGTTCTCGTCGCTGTAGTTC
>NZ_RZSL01001130.1:0-811 GCF_003997355.1 Mesorhizobium sp. M1E.F.Ca.ET.041.01.1.1
GTTTCGGATTGCGCGAGGAAAGCCTTGTTCGGATCGTTGTCGGCGCCCGGCACCGGAACAAGCTGCCCGTCGGCGGCGATCTGCGCCTGGGCCGGCTGATCGTGCCCGGCGGCCGGGTTTGCTTGCTCATTGGTGATCATCTGGTTCGACCGCAGGCGCTCCCACATTGCCTTTTGCCGCTCAGCCTCCTCGGCCTTCCGGCGCGCCTCCTCGTCGGCCGTTTGCTTGCGTCGGGCCTCCTCTTCTTCGGCTTTGCGGCGAGCCTGCTCGGCTGCCAGTTGGGCTTCGATTGCGCGCCGCTGCGCATCGAGATCGGCGCCCTGCTCAACCGTCTGATCGACATTGTCGGCCTGTTGCTTGCTGGCTTGGCCTTCCGCGGGCGGCGGAACGACAATTTGGTCGATTGTCTTGTCGGCCGCTTGTGGCGTCTCGGCCAGCTGCGGCGGGCGAAATTCAGGTGGGTTGAAATTTTCGCTCGCATCCGAGGCCGCATCACGAGAGCGCGGCTCGCGGGGCCAATTGATCCAGATGAGCGCGATCGCAACAATCAGCCCTGCGGCGACCATGGCGACTTTTGTGCCTATTCCGGCATAGCGTCTGGCAACGGTCGGCACGCCATCGAGCTCGTGATAGTCGATGTTGCTCATCTATCGTCCCTTGCGGTCGGGGAAGAGAAGGGGCCGGACCTCACCAGCTTCTTCGGTCCGTAGACGGCGGAGACGGGATCCGCCTTAGATGGCCGGGCTCGATTGTAGAGGCAGAGCGTTTTGCCGTCGGCCCTCAGCGTGAATTGCCGGCCGATCTTGTCAAC
>NZ_RZSL01001131.1:0-800 GCF_003997355.1 Mesorhizobium sp. M1E.F.Ca.ET.041.01.1.1
GTCGGAGGGCGGCGATGCACGCTTCCTGCTCTCGGTCGAGGCCATCCTCTCGGTCGAGCCGGGCGCGCATGTCCGCCCGGGCGACGTGCTGGCGCGTATCCCGATGGAAAGCGCCAAGACCAAGGACATCACCGGTGGTCTGCCGCGCGTTGCCGAACTGTTCGAGGCTCGCCGTCCGAAGGATCACGCCATCATCGCCGAGATCGATGGCACGATCCGCTTCGGCCGCGACTACAAGAACAAGCGCCGCATCATCATCGAGCCGCACGACTCGACGCTGGAGCCGGTCGAGTACCTGATCCCGAAGGGCAAGCCGTTCCATCTTCAGGACGGCGACGTCATCGAGAAGGGCGACTACATCCTCGACGGCAACCCGGCGCCGCATGACATCCTGGCGATCAAGGGCGTGGAGGCGCTTGCGTCCTACCTCGTCAACGAGATCCAGGAGGTCTACCGTCTGCAGGGCGTGTCGATCAACGACAAGCACATCGAGGTGATCGTTCGCCAGATGCTGCAGAAGGTCGAGATCACCACGCAGGGCGACTCGACCTACATTCCGGGCGACCACGTCGACGTGATCGAGCTGGAAGAGGTCAACGAGCGCCTGATCGAGGACGGCAAGAAGCCGGCCGAAGGTCAGCCGGTGCTGCTCGGCATCACCAAGGCCTCGCTGCAGACGCCGTCCTTCATCTCGGCCGCCTCCTTCCAGGAGACGACCAGGGTGCTGACGGAAGCCGCGGTTGCCGGCAAGACCGACATGCTGCAGGGCCTGCAGGAGAACGTCATCGTCGGCCGTCTGA
>NZ_RZSL01001132.1:0-796 GCF_003997355.1 Mesorhizobium sp. M1E.F.Ca.ET.041.01.1.1
CGCCGAACTGGTCAAGCTGGACATTGCCGACCATTCCGCCGTCGCGGCCTTCTGCCGGGAGAAGAAGGTCGATCTGGTCGTGGTCGGCCCGGAGGGTCCGCTGGTCGCCGGCATTGCCGATGATCTGCGCGCCTGGGGCATCCGCGTCTTCGGTCCGTCCAAGGCGGCGGCGCGCCTCGAGGGCTCGAAAGGCTTCACCAAGGACCTTTGCGCGAAATTCAACATCCCGACGGCAGCCTATGGCCGTTTCAGCGACCTTGCCTCGGCCAAGGCCTATGTCGAGAAGACAGGCGCGCCGATCGTCATCAAGGCCGACGGGCTCGCCGCCGGCAAGGGCGTCACCATCGCCATGACGCTGGAGGAGGCGCTGGCCGCGCTCGAGGCCTGTTTCGAAGGTGCTTTTGGCGTCGCCGGCGCCGAGGTCGTCGTCGAGGAGTATCTGACCGGCGAGGAGGCGAGCTTCTTCTGCCTCTGCGACGGCGCGACCGCGCTGCCCTTCGGCACCGCGCAGGACCACAAGCGCGTCGGCGATGGCGATATCGGCCCGAACACCGGCGGCATGGGCGCCTATTCGCCGGCGCCGGTGATGACGCCTGAGATGACCGAGCGCACCATGCGCGAGATCATCGAGCCGACCATGCGCGGCATGGCCAATATCGGCGCGCCTTTCGCCGGCATCCTCTTCGCCGGGCTGATGATCACCGACCAGGGGCCGAAGCTCATCGAATACAACACCCGCTTCGGCGATCCCGAATGCCAGGTGCTGATGATGCGGCTGAAGGACGATCTTCTCGTC
>NZ_RZSL01001133.1:0-794 GCF_003997355.1 Mesorhizobium sp. M1E.F.Ca.ET.041.01.1.1
CCACCGCGTAGCCGGCGACATGGCTGTCGTTCTCGGCCACCAGCATCTCGGCGGTCTCGCGCTCGATGAACTGACGGAAGGAGCGGCGGGAAAGCCGGTCGCCCGAGAAGACGGCCTTCTCGATGGCGGCGAGGTCATCGACGTCTGACGCGCGGGCCTTGCGAATCTCGGCAGGCATGCGGGCTTGGGAGAACCTCGATTGGATTGCGGAAATGGCCCCGGTCACTAAAGCAACACCGGCCGAAGCGCCAGTATTCGTCAAGCGCTATCGCTCCTTGATTAGGGCCGAATTGTGACAGGTTCCGTGGCGGCAAGGAAGCGCGAAGTGTTTGAACAAGATCGCTGTTTGGAAGGGCTGCCGGCTGCGCAAAACGCAGCCGGTTTCAGCTCGAAATACCGGCGAGAAGCTGGCCATAGGCGATCTTGGCGACGTCCGACAGCCGCTCGCGCGGCAGCGAGCCGACGACGGCGCAGCCATAGCCTTTGTCCAACCAATAGACCGCCTCAGGGCCGTCCGCTTCGGCAGCATAGGTGCCCTTGGCGGCCGCGGACGATTCGGCGGTGACGAAGAGCGAGATGCGCTCGCCCTTGGCGTCCTCGTAAAGCAGCATCGCGGCCTTGCCGTGCTCGCCCGAAGGCAGCAGCCGGCCACCGACGAGCTCGAAGCCTTCGGCCGCCAGATCGGGCGCCACCAGCTTCAGCCCAACCCGGTTGGACAGCCATGTCTGAAGGTGGTCCTTGTCGCTCGCCGGCACCTCGACCGCGTGACGCTTCTCGCCGGCGTAGATGACATG
>NZ_RZSL01001134.1:0-791 GCF_003997355.1 Mesorhizobium sp. M1E.F.Ca.ET.041.01.1.1
ATATAGCCATCCAGCGACATCAGCATGGAATAGACGATCCTGGCCATCGGCGCCTCCGTTTCGCAGGCCCAAGAATGCACAAATGATTGCATTTTGCAACCAGTTTGCCGTGAGAGCGGAGGAAGCCGCAAGCGAGCTCGGATCAGAAGCCGAAGAACTGCTTGCCGACGAGATAGCCGACCGCCACGACGATCAGCGGGAATAGCGCTGGCGCGATCCTGCCGAGCGGCGAAGGTTTTACCTCTCTCGCTGGAGCATTGGGCTTGGCGTTGCCGAGGTTCTTTGTCATGGGGTCCGTCACCGCGATTTGTTGCCGGGTGACCCATAATATTAGAAATAGCTAATTAATTTTCTCACAATTCGATCGTGCGATTTGTAGCTATCGCCGGTAGTCGCTATTCCGCCTGACGGGTGCGTTCGGCAAGCGCAAAGGCCTGCAGGTTCCTCGATTTGCCGAGGTCCTGGTCGGCATTGGCGATGATGGCGTGGAAGGCGGCGCGGGCGATGTCCTTCTTCTTGGCGCCGGGATGCACCTTGCGGACGGCTTTGACCAGGTCCTTCGGTGTCATGTCGGGGGTGACGAGGCGCATCAGCGTATCGCCTATGGCCTGCAGTTCGCTCGCATCCATAACAATGAACCCTGTCCTGGCTGCATGAGCCTAATGCATGTCGCCCAAACGTGTGTAGCGGTTTTGGGAAAACGACATGCATAAAAACAAAGATTTAAAGCGCGTCGCTCGAATCCGTTTCGACGCGACGCGCTTTAGCATATAGCGTGGCCAGAACGTCAC
>NZ_RZSL01001135.1:0-786 GCF_003997355.1 Mesorhizobium sp. M1E.F.Ca.ET.041.01.1.1
GGGCATTACTACGACGACTTCCGCGGGCAGATATTTGCAATCTTCGTCATCGCAATCACTGCGGCGGAGGTTGCCGTTGCCCTTGGTATCTTGGTCGCCCTCGCGAGGAACAAGTCCACTCTCAAGGTCGACGAAGTGACCATTATGAAAGGATAGCCGGTGATATCGATCCGGCCACTGCTTGCCGTCGCCGTCGCAATTCTTGCGGCTCTTGCAGTACTCCTTCTAGATAAGCGCGAGAAACTTCGCGATGCCGTCTCGCCGTTGGCCGCGATCGCCATGTTCGCAATTGTCGCCTCGATGGCGCCCACGGTGCTGGCGGGCAGGACAATCGATTTGCGCCTGTTCGAAATTCTGCCAGGGATCGACTTCGCTTTCCGTGTCGATGCGCTCGGCATGGTGTTTGCCACCGTCTCGTCGCTGCTGTGGATCGTGGCGTCGATCTATTCCATCGGTTACATGCGGCACTTGAATGAGCATGCGCAGACCCGGTTCTTCGCCTGCTTCGCCGCCAGTCTCGCGGCAGCCGCCGGCGGCGCCTTCGCCGCCAACCTGTTCACGCTGGTAATCTTCTACGAGGCGCTGAGCCTTGTGACCTATCCGCTTGTCTACCACCATGAGGACGAGGAGGGATGGGCGGGCAGCCGCAAGTACCTCGTCTATTTGATGGGCGCGTCAAAAAGTGTGCTTCTGGCCGCGCTTGCGTTGACTTACCAGATTGCAGGGTCGCTCGACTTTGTGGCGGGGGGACTGCTGGCGAGGGTCGACGCATCGGCGTCGCTGCTG
>NZ_RZSL01001136.1:0-786 GCF_003997355.1 Mesorhizobium sp. M1E.F.Ca.ET.041.01.1.1
GCCTTGGCACCGGCGGCACGGCGGCAGCGGCCTTGTCGGTCTTGACGTTGGAGACGGTCATTTCATGGCTCCTTCGGAGTTGTTAGGCTACGGCATGAAGGTGAGGAAGCTGAACAGAGGGGGAAGCCTGCTGCCCGAGATAGAAAGTGCGAATGTCTTCGCGCTGGCGCAGCTCCGCCGCAGGTCCGGACAGGACCGAAACGCCGTTCTCGAGCACGGTGGCGTGGTCGGCATATTTGAGCGCAACCGCCGAGTTCTGCTCCGCGACCAGGATCGACAGGCCCGTCTCGCGATTGAGCTTCTTCAGCGTCAGGAAGATGTCCTGGACGACAAGCGGCGCCAGCCCCATCGACGGCTCGTCGAGGACCAGCAGCCGGGGCCGCGACATCAGCGCCCTGCCGATCGCGGTCATCTGCTGTTCGCCGCCCGAGGTCAGGCCTGAGAGCGTGCGGCGCTTTTCGGCGAGACGTGGGAAGAAGTCGTAGATCCGCTGAAGATCCCGGTTGATCTCGGCACGGCGACCGCTGCGGCCGATGCCGCCCGTAACCAGGTTCTCCTCGACAGTGAGGCTCTTGAAGCAATGGCGCCCCTCCAGCACCTGAACCAGACCGGCGCGCACCAGGTCGCCCGGCTTGCGCTGCGAGACGTCGTCGCCTTCGTAGCGAATTGTGCCGGCATTGATCTGGCCGCGCTCCGCCGGAAGCAGGTTGGAAACAGCCTTCAGGGTCGTGCTCTTGCCGGCGCCATTGGCGCCGAGCAGCGCCAGGATCTCTCCGCGCTTCAAAG
>NZ_RZSL01001137.1:0-784 GCF_003997355.1 Mesorhizobium sp. M1E.F.Ca.ET.041.01.1.1
CTCTGGCGATGCCGAGCGCTTCGGCGATGCGCCGGTTGGCCGGCTCGGTCGATGACGACAGCAGCGCGATGTGGCGCTCGGTCGTCTGCCCTTGCAACCCGGTCGAAAACCGCGTGCGCGCGCCGATCGGATAGGACAGGCGCTTGCGCGACAACACGAAGGTGCCGCGCCCCTGCTCGGCTCTCAGCACGCCTTCCTGCACCAGCGCGGCAATGGCGCTGCGCACCGTGTGACGGTTGACGCCATAGCGTTCCGCCAGCGCGACCTCGGGCGGCAGCGCCGCGTTCTCGGCGAAATCGCCATTCGCGATCCCCTCCAGGATCCTGTCGGCGATCTGCCGCCACAGCGACACGCCGCTGCGCCTTTCGATGCTGCTTGCCAGCCCGGTCATTTCCCCGCCCCCAACGCCTTCCCCCTAACTTTTACGCCTCTTGTCATCCACTCGTCATGGACTCTCGTTAGGTGATGAGTATAATTTGTATAGTTGTCTATATCAATAGACAAATTAGCCGCTATGCAAGGAGGCGAGCCATGCG
Organism: Mesorhizobium sp. M1E.F.Ca.ET.041.01.1.1; assembly: GCF_003997355.1. Classification (NCBI taxonomy): domain Bacteria; kingdom Pseudomonadati; phylum Pseudomonadota; class Alphaproteobacteria; order Hyphomicrobiales; family Phyllobacteriaceae; genus Mesorhizobium; species Mesorhizobium sp. M1E.F.Ca.ET.041.01.1.1. The sequence continues at coordinate 537 of NZ_RZSL01001137.1, forward strand.
GGGACAGGAAGCACGCGAGCAGGCCGAGCGGAGAACCGTGATGGCGACGCTGGCGCACGCAGCGCCTGATGAGATCGCGCGCCTATGGGCGGGCTCCGGCCTGCCCTCGGAGGCGGAGCTGCTGCGCGGCCCCGAAACCGGATTGGTAACGGTGCGCGGGCGGATCGGCGGCGGCGGCGCGCCGTTCAATGTCGGCGAGGCGACCATCACCCGCGCCACCGTGCGGCTGCCCACCGGACAGGTCGGCC
>NZ_RZSL01001138.1:0-784 GCF_003997355.1 Mesorhizobium sp. M1E.F.Ca.ET.041.01.1.1
GGTCGGGCTTCAATCCGGCGCGAATCACAATGCGATCATCCGGCTTAAAAAACGATGCCGCGCGGCCAAGAAGTCCGGAGCAGGAGCGGAAATATCCGCTCCTAGAGACGAGTATCGTGAAATCCGCCGGCGGCAACCGCGCCGCACAGGTCGGACCATTCGCAGCCGGAGCACGCCTGGCGCGTCTGGCCGGAGGAAAACGCCGTCCGCATCCGTGCCAGGCTGGAGGCGTCTAATACCAGCGCCTCGCCGGCCTCGATCGGCCGGCCGAGAAGAGCCCCGACATCGCGCGCCGCGAGCCGGTCCCGCTCGACCGCGCTCTCGCGCAGGCAATGCGGCTCGGGCTCGTCCAGCATCGGGGCACAGATGTCGTCCGGCCCGGAGACGATCAAGACCGCCTCGCCCTTGCCCAGCCGCCCCACCACCTTGTCATAGTTGGCGGTGAAGGCGGGCGAGTAACCCTTGCCGACATAGGTCAGCAGGCAGAGCAGATGATGGGCGCGCAGCCTGACGGTCATAGCGTCTTACGCGCGTGGGTCGCGCGGTTCGGTTCGATAGGTGGAGAAGAGCTTCAGCGTCGCGGCACCCAGCGCCGACTTCAGCAAGCCGCCGACGACGAACGGCAGGAAGCCGAAGGTGATGGCCTTCTCGGCGCCAATCATGACGGCAAGCCAGGCCGTGCCGAGAACCAGGCACAGAAGATTGCCGATGAGCATGGCGACAAAGGCAAGCATCACCCGATTGCCGTTCCAGCCGCGCTCGGCCAGCCAGCCGACCACCGCAC
>NZ_RZSL01001139.1:0-782 GCF_003997355.1 Mesorhizobium sp. M1E.F.Ca.ET.041.01.1.1
CCATTATGCCGGCGACATCGTCGGCGGTGCTGCTACCGGGGCCGCCGCCGCCCTGGCGGTGCGGCTTGGATATCGCGAAAATTCGCGGCTGGATGCCTTCGCCACGAGTATCCTTTAGAGGCCGAGCGTAGCGGCCGCCAGCGCCAGGTATCGGCCAGCCTTGGCGATGGTGACGATGGCGAGAAAGCTCCATAGGGGCTCGCGCAATACGCCGGCCATCACCGTCAGCGGATCGCCGATAACCGGAGCCCAGCTCAGCAGCAGGCTCCATCTTCCGTAACGGTGGTAGCGCGCCGCCGCGCGGTCGAGTGCGGCAGGCTTTGCTGGGAACCATTTGCGGTCGCGGAATCTATCGATACCGCAGCCCAGTAGCCAGTTGACCGCCGAGCCCAGCACATTTCCGATCGTCGCGACCAGAACCAGCGCGGCCGGCGAATGGGTCCCGGCCAAGAGCAGGCCGACCAGCACCGCTTCCGACTGCAGCGGCAGGATGGTCGCGGCGACGAAGGCGGCTAGGAAGAGTCCGCCGAAGGCGGCAAGGTCACCAAGCATTGCGGCCCGTCAATTCGCCCTTTGGTCATTTCGGATACCGATCATCGACGACTTGGGTCTTAGAGGCCAGCGCCTCACCGCGATTTTGAGCGGCGAGCATCACAAAAGTGACGTTCTGGCCACGCTATATGCTAAAGCGCGTCGCGTCGAAACGGATTCGAGCGACGCGCTTTAAATCTTTGTTTTTATGCATGTCGTTTTCCCAAAACCGCTACACACTTTTGGGCGAC
>NZ_RZSL01000113.1:0-13958 GCF_003997355.1 Mesorhizobium sp. M1E.F.Ca.ET.041.01.1.1
GCGGTCTTCACCGGCACTTCTGTTCGCAGCGGAACGGCAAAGGTGCTTGCGGTCGCCACGGGAACGAAGACCGAGTTCGCATCGATCGCCGAAGCCTTGGAGCGAAAGATTCCGGAGACCGAGTTCGCTCACGGCATCAGGATGTTCGGGTATCTGATGACCGAGATCATGCTTGCGATCGTCATCCTGGTGTTCTTCGCCAATGTGATGCTCGACCGGCCGTTGATCGAATCGCTGCTGTTTTCGCTTGCCCTGGCGGTTGGCCTGACGCCCGAACTGCTGCCCGCGATCATCAGCGTCACCTTGGCCAAAGGCGCGCGGACAATGGCCACCGGCGGTGTCATCGTGCGTCGTCTCGATGCGATCGAGAACCTGGGCAGCATGGACCTGCTCTGCACCGACAAGACGGGAACGCTGACAGAGGGCGTCATCCACCTCGATGGATCGTTCGACGTCGAGGGCAATGCCTCGAAGGATGTTCTGCTTTGGGCGCTGCTGAACGCCACTTTGCAGACCGGGCTGAAGAATCCCTTGGACGAAGCAATAGCGAATACGCAACCCGGACAGGAGGATCTGTCCGGGTTCACCAAGATCGACGAGATCCCATACGATTTTGTCCGCAAGCGGCTGTCGGTCGCCGTGCAGCAGGGGGCGCGCGAACAGATCCTTATCACCAAGGGGGCCGTACAGAACGTTCTCGATGCGTGCGCCTTCGTGCAGGGTCCGCACGGCCCGAAATCCCTGGGCCCGGCGGAACGCCAGGCCATCGAGGAGAAATTCAGGCATTGGAGCGCGCAAGGGTATCGCGTCCTCGGCGTGGCGATCCGGCGATTTCAGAACAATGCAAGCTTCAGCCGCGACCACGAAACCGCAATGGCGTTCGCGGGATTCCTGCTCTTTCTCGACCCGCCAAAGGAGGGCGTGCGGGAAACGCTTTCGGCACTTGCCTATCGCGGCATCGGAGTAAAGGTCATTTCAGGCGACAACCGCTATGTCGCCGCGCATCTGGCCGAGGCCGTGGGCCTGCGGGCCGACAGGATCATGACCGGTGACGACCTGTCGAGACTGACGAAGAACGGGCTTCTGGCCAGTGTCCGCAGAACCGATCTGTTCGTCGAGATCGATCCGAACCAGAAAGAACGCATTGTCGAGGCGCTGCGCCGGAGCGGCCACGTCGTCGGCTATCTTGGGGATGGCATCAATGACGCGCCGGCGCTTCATGAAGCCGACATAGGCATTTCGGTCGATACGGCTGTCGATGTGGCCCGGGAGGCCGCGGACATCATCCTGCTCAAGCGCGATCTGGGCGTGCTGGTGCAGGGCGTCGATGATGGCCGAAAGACCTTCGCCAATACGATGAAATACATCTCGATCACGACCAGCGCCAACTTCGGCAACATGATCAGCATGGCCGCCGCTTCGCTCTACCTGCCGTTCCTGCCGCTGCTGGCCAAGCAGATCCTGCTGAACAACTTCCTTTCGGACATTCCTGCCCTGGCCATCGCGAGCGACAACGTCGATGCCGATCAGTTACGCAGGCCGCGGCGCTGGGACATCCGTTTCGTCCGACGCTTCATGGTGAGTTTCGGACTGGTGAGCTCGTTTTTCGACTTCGCGACCTTCGCATTCCTTCTTCTTGTCGTACGCGCCGCGGCGACCACGTTTCAGACTGCCTGGTTCATTGAATCCCTGCTGACGGAACTCGCCATCGTGCTCGTCGTGCGCACGCACAAGAGGCTATGGCGCAGCCGTCCCAGCCGTTTGCTTGCGGTTCTCACCCTGGGCATTGGCGCCATTGCCATCGCAATCCCGTTCGCTCCCTTCGCCGATTGGTTCGGGTTCGTCCCGCTGCCGGGACCGGTGCTGGCCGGGCTGCTCGCGATCACGGCGCTGTACGTCATCGTGTCGGAGGTCACCAAGACCTGGCTTTTCGAGCACGGCAGCCGAGGCAAACGCAGACGAACGGCGGGCAAACATGAGAGGCAAACGACAGGCAAATCGGCCCACGCCTCTGGATGAGAGGGAGGAAGCGGCTTGCAGACCAACCAGCCGGGCGCGACTGCCCGCACCGATGCAAAAGACCATTCCATGAGCAGAGGGCGTGCGATTTGGAACCGAGCCGAGGCCTGCTCGACCGGCTGGCGGCAAGGGGCTTGCATGCCTGGGCACGGGCCGCCGCCCGTGCGCTATGACGGTCACCACCCCGCCAGGCCGGTTGGTCCATTGTCAGCCTCCGACCGCGGCCTTGGCGACGTTCACGCCAAGGTCGTAGACAAGCTGCCCGCCGTAATAGCCTGTTGCCGTGACAAGGGCCGCGCCGGCTATTTCAATAGCGGGTATGGCGAGGGTCAACGTCCCCAGTTCGCGATTTCGCACCCACAGCACGAGTCGGATGAGGCCCCAGCCCAGAAAGGTGAAGGCGCTGATCGTGCCCAAGCTCTCATGGATCTCGGCGACCTCGCTGCTGAAACCGGCGGCCTCGGCGTAGTCAAGGGCCATGCCGCCGAAGAACCAGGTGACGACGGCGAACAATCCCGCGGTGACGGCAACAAAGGTGGAAATCGTCCCTACGCCCGAACGCATCGTTACGGCATTGCTTCCGGCAAGCGCGGCGAGATCGATGATCACAAGTGTGTAGATGAGCACAATAGGGAAGTGCACCAGAATGGGATGGACATGCTGAATTGCAGGCATCGGAAATTCTTCTCCAGAAACAGTGAGGGCGGCAGCCGTTGGACGCTCGATCGCCTGTCAATCGTCGCTGTCGCCGAATTCTTCGTCTTCCTGACCGCCGCGGGCGCCGGATACGGATTTGCCGCCGTCACACTCGTCGTCGCCGACGCCTTTGACCGCCTTGGGACCGATGGTGTTCATCATGGGGATCGCCTCAAGGTCGATTGGGCCGAAAGCTGTGGAGGAGGGTGCACATGACCCGTGATTGGATTCAGCGGCGGCGGGTATGACAAAAGCGGTGAGGCCTGCAAGGGCGACAAGCAAAACAGGGACATTGCGCATGGTTTCGGATCCTTCTCTGCGCGCCCACGATCGAGCGCGATGCCCTTTGATAGAGACCCGGTCCTTGCCGCCGGCTGACGATGATTGACAGCGGTTTGACAGCTTCCGCATGCGACAGCTCGCTTCCATGAAAATCGCACTGATGCGCTTGGCAGCTCTGAGCGTGGCCGGACTTGTCCTGGCCGCGCCATTTGCCGTTCGGGCGCAAGACGACGACGACGACCACGATCGGGCACGCGATCTATATGAACGCGGCGAGATCGAGGGCCTTGCCGGTATTCTGAGCATCGTCCGAGCCAAGGCTCCCGGTGAGATTGTCGCCGTCGATCTCATTCGCTCAGGAGGCAAGTGGGTCTATCGGGTTCAGGTGGTCGCTGCCGACGGTCGCCGCAGGATCGTCGACGTCGACGCCAGGGCCGGCGCCGTTGTGGGCGGTGAAGGCGACGACAGATGAAAATCCTGGTGGCCGAAGACGAACCACGCATTGCGACCGACATCGCGGCGGTCTTGAAGGCGTCGGGCATGGCCGTCGATATTGTGGGTGATGGCGAAGCGGCCTGGTTTGCAGGCGATGTCGAGAGCTATGATGCAGCGATCCTCGATCTGGGATTGCCGAAACTCGACGGTCTCACGGTGCTGAAGCGCTGGCGCGCCAATGGCCGCCGCTTTCCAGTTCTGATCCTGACGGCGAGGGGCCTGTGGACCGAGCGTGTCGAAGGCATCAACGCCGGCGCCGACGACTACCTTCCGAAGCCCTTTGAAATGGAGGAACTGCTGGCGCGGCTGCGCGCCATTCTGCGCCGTTCAAGCGGGCAGGCGGCGCCTGTCCTGCAATCGGGCCCCTTGCTGCTCGACACGCGCCAGATGCGCATTTCGCTCCGCGGCGCTCCAGTGGCACTTTCGCCGCTGGAATACCGCTTGCTGGCGTTTCTGATGCATCATGCCGGCCGCGTGGTCCCGCCAACCGAACTTGCGGAACATCTGTATAGTTCAGGCAATGAACGCGATCCGAACACGATCGAGGTCATCGTCGCGCGTCTGCGGCGCAAACTCGGTAATGACATCATCGAGACGCGACGCGGGTTCGGATATCTCGTGCCTGACGGGCCTGGCTGATGGGCAATTCGATCCGTTTCAGACTTTGGTCGGCGGCGGCCGTATCGATTATCATTGCTCTGGCCATCGCCGGCGTTGGCCTGCGTTATCTGTTTGAACTGAACGTCGAGCGGCGGGTCGTCAGTGAGCTGACCGTCGACCTCAATGACCTGATCGGCGCGACGAGTTTCGCAGCCGACGGCCGGCTGTCGGTCGAAGCGGCGCTGGCCGACCAGCGTTTTGCCAGCCCGTTGTCCGGCCACTACTGGCAGGTGGAAGATCTGGCCACGCATAGCCTCGTGCGATCGCGCTCCCTGTGGGATGCGACGCTGACCTTGCCGGAAAAGGTGGCCAATGGCGAGCTGAGAAAGGAAGAGCTCAAGGGGCCCGGCGGAGAGCTCACCGTCGCCGTCGTGCGCACGATCACCGATGCCGACGGGCGGGCCTTTCGCGCCATCGTGGCGGAAGACCATCGCAACGTCGAAGTGTCGGTGGGCGAGTATGTCCGCGATCTCGCGCCAGCGCTCACGATGCTCGCCTTCGCGCTGATGGGAGCGTTCTTCATCCAGATCACCGTTGGTTTGGCGCCGCTGGAAAGCCTGAGGGTTGCCGTCAAAAAGGTGATTGCGCAGCGGACGGCGCGGCTTGACGTGGCCGCGCCGAGCGAAGTCCAGCCATTGGCCGATGAAATCAACCGCCTGCTCGACGCCCAGGAGAAAGCTCTCGCTCGCGCCCGCTCGCGCGCCACCGATCTCGCGCATGGCCTCAAGACACCCCTGCAGGTCCTGTCCGCCGATATCCGGACTTTACGCAAAAAGGGCGAGACCGGGCTTGCCGACGAAATCGAGAAGAGCGCGGGCGCAATTCGCCGCCACGTCGAGCGGGAGCTGGCACGCGCCCGTCTGGCGCCTGGTGTTTCCGGCAAGGCCGCGTGCCTTGTCCGGGAGGTGGCGGCCGGCGTGATTGCCGTCGTCAAACGCACGCCAAGGGGCAAGCAGCTCTCATTCGTGGTCGATGCCGCTGAGGATTTCGTGGCGCCGGTCGACGAAGGCGACCTGTCGGAGATTCTCGGCAATCTGGTGGAAAACGCGACGCGTTTCGCGAAATCCCTGGTTCATGTGAGCGCGTCCGCAAGAGCGGGCGAGGTCATAATCACCGTGGTCGATGATGGGCCGGGTATCCCCGAGGCCGCCCGGCATGCCGCCTTGTTGCGTGGCGTTCAGCTCGACAGCAAGGGCGGCGGCAGCGGCCTCGGCCTGGCGATCGTTTCGGATATCGTCGAAGCCTATGGAGGCCGCCTCGAAATGGCTAATGCCAACGCTGGTCTGGCGGTGACCATTTACCTGCCTCGGCATGGTTGAGCGGCGGTCAGGCAAATCCCGGGAAGTAGTCGACCTTGATTCTGGAGCGGCGAACGCCCATGGCCAGGAGCTTCTGCCGCAGAGCCTTGACCATGGCCTGCGGGCCGGAGATGTAGAAGGTGCGTTCGAGATAGTCGGGCATGGTGAGGCGCACCAGGCGGGCGTCGATATAACCGGGATACTGGCCGCGCAGCGCGCCCTTGGCCACGGCGTGGAACGTCCTTATGCCCAGCTCGCGCCTCGCCTCGCCGAGCACTTCCCGATAGGCGATGTCCTCCTGGCTCTCCGTCCCATAGAGAACGACGATGGGTCGCGCTTCCTTGCGATCGATGAGATAGCGCAGCATCGAGCGGAATGGCGTGATGCCGATGCCGCCGGCGAGGAATGCGATCTTGATGCCGGGATCGGACGGCAGCGTGAAATCGCCGGCCAACTGCGAGGCGTGGATCGTGCCGCCCAGCTTCATGGTGCCCAGCGCCTGCTTGAAGGCGCTTGACCGCGGATAGAATTTGACGCCCAGCCGTACCGATTGCTCGGTAGGGGATGAAGCCACCGTGAAATAGCGCCGGTTGCCGCGGTTGTCGGACCTGTCGAGGCCAAGCGTCCACTCAAGGTACTGGCCCGCCCGGAAGGCGAGCTTTCGCTGCGACCTGAAGATGAAGTCGTAGCTATCGACGGCCGTTTGCTCGATGCGTTCCAAAGTCAGCACGAACCGGCCCTTCGGGCCCACGGCGTAGGCGAAGAGATTGCCCGCCAGAAGTGCGAGCTCGGGCGTGAAATAAAACGAGCCGATATGGATGTTGGGTGCGAACAGAAAGCCGACGATGGCGGCAAACGCGATACGCGGCCAGCGTGTTGTCGGAGCCGTCAGTGGTTCCGTCAGCATCACGAAGGCGAAGAACAGCAGCGGCGACGAGCTGAAAGTCTCCCGAAGAGCGCTGCCATACTGGGACGGGCCGGTCGTGGCCAGTATCGTGACCAGCGCCACCCCAAAGAATGCGGCCACGAGATCGAGCCGGCGTAGCTTGCGCACCAGGAGAACGCCGCCCACGAGCACAAAGGGAAGCAGCCAGGCATTGCCTCCGACCCACCATGTGGCCGGTCGATCGAGCAAGAGCGCGGTCAAAGCAACGCCCAGCGCGGCCGGATTGAACAGATGTTTCCTGCCGACGGCCAGGATGTATTTCGAGGAAATCGCCCAGACCGACGCGAATGCCACGGCGCCGATGCCCTTGAAGTCGGTGGCGGCAACCGGATCGAGGATGAGCGCCAGGATCATCGCGGTGATGTAGACAGACTCGCTGTTGGCGGGAACTTCGAAGATGCGTGCAAAAACCCTGTTGGCGATCCAGCCGGCGGCCAGCACCAAACCGGTCGTAAAGGCGAGTTCGACCGGATCATGCGGCACCAGCCCTGCGGCGCTCAACACCAAGGCGGCGCCCAGCAGCGTCATCAGGTAGTAGAGAACCAGCCGATACATGGTCAGGTGGTCCAGAAGTCGATCCACGGTCTTGATCATGGTTGGCAGAATGCTCCAAAGCCGCTTGTCGGCGTGGCACGCCGGTTGCTGTCGACAAGATATCCCTCGAGGCCCTCGGCCTGCTCGAGAAAGAGGATGCCATTCCGGCCCATGGCGAAAGCGGCGGTGGCGAAGCGGTCGGCCTCGAGCACATCCAGGCCGATGACCGTAACGCTGACGATATCCGTGATCGGATCACGGCCCGCCCGTGGATTGTAGATATGCTGGCCCCGCGCATAGGTGCCGGAGGTAGCGACACCGCGTCCTCGCGGATAGATCACCTTGATGATCTCATCCGTATGGAACGGATTGCGGATGCCGACGCTCCAGTCCCGACCGGAAGCATTCCTGCCGCAGGACTGGATGTCGCCGCCCGCCTCGATGAAGAAGTCGCTCACGCCGGCCTGGCGGACGATTTCGGCCGCATTGCGGATGGCCCAGCCCTTGACGATGCCGGAGGGGTCGAGCGCGCCGTCGGGTCTATGGATGTCGAAATAGCCGTCCGTCTGCCTTCTGGTTTGCTCCGCGATCTTCATCACGTCCAGCATTTGGCCGCTCCAGTCGCGGACCGGAATGTCGCCCCGATTGATGGCTGAGATCTCGCTATCCGTCCGATAGGTGCTGAAACGCCGGTCGACGTCGTCGAAATAGTCGAAAACCCTCTCGACAAGGTCGTCGGCCGAGCCGCCGATGTCGATGGTGATGGGCATGCCCATCAATATTCTCGTTTCGCGCATGAAATTTACGACGACGCCTTCTTGAGCGCGCCGCCAAGCGATTGGATGAAGGCCCTGCTGGTCAGCGTGGCGCCCGAAATGATGTCGACATCCGCACTTTGCGCGCTGATCGCCTCGTCGCGCAGCATCGGCAACGCCTGCCGATTGATGTTGACGGAGGTGCGGCGGTCGTTCGGGTATCTCAATATCTTGAGCGCCGTCAGGCGGCCTCCCTGAACAAGCGCCTGAAGCTGGATGATGCCGTAATATGCGTCGGCCGCGGGACCGGTGTAGACCCCGTCGGCATAGCCGTGGGCGGCGAGCTTCATGCCTGTACGGATCACGTATGCCGGCGCTTGCGGATCTGCCGGTCGCGGCTGCGGAATTGGAATATAGACGGCAGGCGTCACAGAGAACGACCGTGCTTCCGGTTGAGCGACACTTGCGGCTGCTGGCGCGGGGTTTCGCTTCGGCGGCGAAGGCGGCAGCTTTGGGACCTGCGGCGGGCTGGCGGCAACTGCCGGCTTCGGAGCTGCAGCCGATATCGTCGCCGCTGTGTCCGTTCCGGCATCGACGGGCGTCTCTGGGGCTGGCTCCCGCCGCAGGTTCTGGGGAACCCTGGGCAGGCGCGTTGCCGATGCAACCGGATCGGCTGGCGTCGGCAGGCCGACCGGCGGCAACATGCTTTGCTCCGCGGCATTGGCGGGGACGCCCATATCGATCAGGTCGTCAGCGGGGAGCTTGCCCGCCTGGCTCCAGACATAGGCTCCTGACGACGCGATCACGAAGAGCGACAAGGCGGTCTTTTTCATAGGCAATGCATCCCAGGTTGAGGCGTGCAGCGGCCGAGCCGTTGCATGCGTGCTGGGGCAATATCTCACGAGCTAGCTGACAACTGGCTGTCAGCCGGCTTGATCGAGCCATGCCTCACCGAGTGAGCCGTTTGTTTGTGCGATTGACCGTGATCAAGGCCAGCATGAATTGGCTCGGCAACTATTTGGTCGGAACCGACGTCCAACCAAGGGGATCCGACCATGACTTCCGACATCATCGCCATCTGGGCTGGGATACTCGGCCTTGCTTATCTTGCCGGCGCGGGACTCTATTTCGAAATAGCTTCCAGCGCGAAGCGCAGGCGGGCTTCGGCAAGCTATGGCTTCGGTCGGCATCGGCTTCAGCCGGTGAAGGTCAGGCACTCGCGCTAGAGCAATTCCAGGAAAAGTGCGTAGCGGTTTTCCGTCCGGAATTGCGCAAAAACAAATACTTCTAGGACAGTCGGCATGCCAATTGGCGTTTCTTGTTGCCGGGCAGTCAGCTAGTCTGTTCCTGTTGCATTTTTTGGAGAAGCCGGGATTGCCATGAAGGCAATGGTGCTGGAGAAGCGCGGCACGCCTTTGAAGCTTTTCGATCGCCCCGATCCCACGCCGGGACCGGGCGAGATCAGGCTCAAGGTGGAGGCATGCGCGGTCTGTCGAACCGATCTGCATGTCGTGGACGGTGACTTGCCGAGACCAAAGCTGCCGCTTGTGCCGGGTCACGAAATCGTCGGTATCGTCGATCTTGTCGGTGAAGGCGTATCGCGGTCCCGGCTTGGGCAGAGGGTGGGTGTTCCCTGGCTCGGGCATACATGCGGGCACTGTCCCTATTGCACCTCCGGCGCCGAAAATCTCTGCGACGAGCCTCTCTTCACCGGCTATACGCGGGATGGCGGCTTCGCAAGCCATGTCGTTGCCGACGAGCGTTTCGCGTTCGAACTCGACGCCGCTGCCGATCCGGTCGCGTTGGCGCCGTTGCTGTGCGCGGGCCTGATCGGCTGGCGCTGCCTCAGGAAGGCGGGCGACGGCAGGCGGCTCGGCATCTATGGCTTCGGCGCCGCCGCTCACATCATCACCCAGGTCGCGATCTGGCAGGGACGTGAAGTCCTTGCCTTCACGCGGCCTGGCGACATCCAGGCCCAGGAATTCGCGCGCTCGCTAGGCGTTGTCTGGGCAGGGGCGTCCGATGAGCTGCCACCCGTCGAGCTTGACGCCGCGATCATCTTCGCGCCTGTCGGCGAACTGGTGCCGGCCGCGTTGCGGGCCGTGCGCAAGGGCGGTCGCGTGGTCTGCGGCGGCATCCACATGAGCGACATTCCAGCAATGCCTTATAAGCTTCTCTGGGAAGAGAGAGAACTGGTGTCGGTCGCGAACCTTACCCGCCGTGACGCGGAGGAGTTCTTCCCGATTGCGCGGCGCGCGCGGGTGCGCACGCATACGAAGACATATCCGCTCGAGCAGGCCAACCAGGCGCTGGACGATTTGCGGATGGGCAGATTGAGCGGGGCCGCGGTCCTGCAGCCGTAGTCTCATCAGCGACTACACGGCGCGCTCACCCAGGCTCTGCATTTGCTTCATCCAGCCCGCCCGCTTCGCATCGCTGGCGTTCGCGATCATGCCGAACAAAGTCTCGCGCACCGGCTTGATGCCGGCGAAGTTGAGGATGCTTCGCCGCATGCCGGCCAAGCCGTGGCCGAGGAACCAAAGCCTATAGACTGCCGCGGGCATTCCCATCGTCACCACCAGGCGCGCGGAGCGGCCGCGCAGCAAGGTTTTGGGGAGTCCGATGCCCTTGTCCGGATAGGCGAACGCGACCCCCGGCCGCATTACCTGCTCGAGAAATGCCTTGAGCATGGCCGGCATGGTTCCGAGCCAAAGCGGGAAGACAAAGACGATGTGCTGTGCCCAAATGACTGCCTCGGCAGCTTCCTTGAGGCTGTCGGGGACCACTCCGTGCTCGAATTCCTGCGTTGTTCGAAGCAGCGGGAACTCCAGCGCGGCGAGGTCGATCTTGCGCACGACATGGCCAGCCCGTTGCGCGCCTTCGGCATATGCCGCTGCCAACGCGCGGCAGAGCCGCTCGGGAGACGGGTCGGGATGGCCGATGACAATGAGTATGCGGCGTGACATCGCCTGAGTCCGACCCGCTTTACGGCTGTTCGACGCGAGCGACCTGATAGGTGTGCATGGCCCCATTGCGATTTATCGAGACATATTCGCCGGTCACGAAGCGCTCCTCGCCGAGATGAAACCCTACCTCGTCGTCACGGTCGCCCTCGGCGTAGTCGAAGAACCATTGTCCGCCCGGCTTGCGGCGCAACCGGCCGACAAGGTCGTCTTCGCCGGTGCGGAAGCGGCGGACACGACAGAAGGCCCGGTGTGTCTTCCACTCCTCGGCGTCGAGCCGCCCCTCGCTGGTGAGAGGCGCCAGCATGTCGTAGCCTTCTTCGTGGTCTCCTTCCGGATGGCCCTTCTCGCGCGCAAGAAGCAGTCGGATGTTCCTGAATTTCGGGGTGAGGTCGTGCAAAGTGGTCATGGGCGAACTCCTTCAAAGCCATTCCTATCGCAGCGACCGCGTGTGACCTTGATCGGGGTCAATTTGACCGACACGGGACAGGCGGTGCTCGAGGGGCTGCGCCTGCCCCGAGCACCGCACCATCTGTTGCGCTGCACGACAGTTGACAATCCGCCGGATACCAACCGCTTTACATCACCGTGCCATCAGCGCGAACACGCCCCAGCCCAGGTATTCGCGCGTGTACGCGGCGTAACGTCCGGGTTCAGAGGTCAGTTGGGCTCGAACATCTTTTGCGAAATCGTCGTCGGGATTCGTGTCGAGCCACCGGCGCATGGTGAGCCACTTGGCCGCCTCGTACCTGTCCCAGCCGTCCTGGTCCGCCAGAACCATTTCCACAACGTCGTAGTCGAGGTTGCCGAAAGACGCGAGAAGTCCTGGAAGCATGAGAAAGTCGGAGATCGAACCGGCAAGGCATCCCTTGGCAACGTCTTCCGTGGGCGGCGACTGCAGCCAGTACGGCTCGCCGATGAGGATGATCCCTCCGGTGTAGAGGCTCTCAGCCAGAAGCTCGATGGTGCCGACGACTCCTCCGCCGATCCACGTGGCACCGAGACAGGCTGCTACACCGACCTTTTCGTCGGCCACATAGCCGGAAGCGTCGCCGTGGATGAACTCGACTCGATCGGCGACCCCGAGTTCTTCGGCGCGCAGCTTCGCTTGCTCGGTGAACAATCGGCTCTTGTCGATACCGGTGCCGCTAATCCCGTAATCGCGTGCCCAACTGCACAGCATCTCGCCTGAACCGCTGCCGAGGTCCAGCACACGGGTCTCTGGTTCAAGGCGCAACGCCGCGCCGAGAGTGGCGAGCTTTTCGGGCGTGAATGGGTTGTGGATGCGGTGAGCGCTTTCGGTGACGTTGAAGATCCGGGGGATGTCCACTGCGGAAACGCCTTTTCGTGTGTAAATGGATCGGGTGGGTCACCAATGTACCCAATTTTATTGGCCGGGGTGGATTTCACCCGACCGACACGCAACTCACGAACTGGAGCACGTGCGGCAACCATATCTCGCGACTACCAGTGCGAGAAAGGCGGAAGGATTTTCGGTTCTAAGCAAACTAACCGATTCCGAAATCGGTCAGTTTTGTTCAGGCTGAGCTGGTGGCTGTCGGCAGGTGACTGCGAACCCAGTTGACGATCTGGCCGGTGCTCATCGCCCCCGATATGCGCGCGATCTCCCGCTGATGGCGAAAAAGGATCATGGTCGGGATACCGCGAATGCCGAGCCTGACCGCGGCCGACTGCTCCGCGTCCGAATTCAGCTTGATCAGGCGGATGTCAGGCTCGAGCGCCCTGGCGGCAGCTTCATAGGCTGGCGCCATCATCTTGCATGGACCGCACCATGGGGCCCAGACGTCGACAAGAACAGGCAAACTGCCGCGACCGATCTGACGGTCGAAGTTCACCGCGTCAATGTCTTCCGGGTGCCCCGAAAAAAGCCTTGTGCCACACTTTCCGCATTTCGCGTCGCTGCCTTTTCGGGTGAGCGGCAGGCGATTGATCGCACCACATTTGGTGCAAACCACCAGGTTCTCCTGTGTCATGGCCTTTCAGCTTTCCTAGCTCGGTCGTGTTCGAAATGCCCGTCGCCAAGCGCACGCAATGCATTGAGGATGACGGCGACGTCTATGCCCTCCTGAAGCAGGGCTCCCACCACCGGCGTTATCTGCCCCATGGCGGCTGAGATCATCGCTGCGCCCGAGAGCGCCAACCCGACAACGATACTCTGCAGGGCGATCCGGCGCGTACGCCTGGCGATCCGTAATGCTTCCGAAACAGGCTGCAGCCTGTCGGTCAGCACGACGACATCCGCTGCTTCCGACGAAGCCGTTCCGCCGCGAGCCCCCATGGCAATGCCCACCGTCGCGGCGGCAAGGGCAGGGGCGTCGTTGATGCCGTCGCCCACCATCATCGCCGGCGCCGTCGCCTTCTCGGCCTCGACAGTTGCGACCTTGTCCGCCGGCGTGGCATCGGCAAAGACGGCATCGAGATCGAGCGAAGCGGAAACCCTTTCCGCCGCCACGCCGTCGTCACCGGTGAGCATGACTATTCGGGTGACCCCAACCGAACGCAAAGCGTCGACGGCGTCGCGGGCATCCTGGCGCAGGGCGTCTCCGAATGTGAAAATACCGGCAAGCCGGCCATCGAGAGCCAGAAACACCCTGAGCACCTGAGCGTTGCGATACCGTTCCTCGCCGGCCGTCGCCCACTGAGGCAGTGGCCCGTCCCCAAGGACGAGCGACCTCGACCCTGCCGCGACCCATGTTCGATCGATCCGACCCTTCAGGCCTTCTCCGCGATGTTCGTGAACGTCATGAGGCTGGGAAAGCGCCAGGTTCCCATGGCGAGCGATACGGACAATCGAATCCGCGAGGACATGGTGCGAAGCCTGTTCCAGCGAAGCCAGCAGTCGCAGCAATTCATTGGCTTCCCGGTCCGGAGCGACGTCGATCTCGATGAGCTCGGCGCCGCCGATCGTCAAGGTGCCGGTCTTGTCGAAGATCGCGGTGCGTATCTGAGCGAGCGCCTCCACCGCCGTGCTGCCCTTCATCAGGATGCCGGCGCGGGCAGCACGTGATACGCCGCCGATGAATGCGACGGGTGCCGCGAGGATCAGTGGACAAGGGGTTGCGACCACCAGAACGGCGAGCGCACGGACCGGATCATCGGAAACGTACCAGGCGATGCCGGCGATCAGAAGCGTGAGCGGAAGGAGCAGCAGCGCGAAGCGATCGGCAATGCGTATGAATGGCGCCTTGGCGGTCTGCGCGGCAGCGACCATGCGCACGATCGCGGCATAGGTGCTCTTGTCGGCGATAGCCGATGCCCGCATGACAAAAGCCTCGCCGGCGTTGACGGT
>NZ_RZSL01001140.1:0-778 GCF_003997355.1 Mesorhizobium sp. M1E.F.Ca.ET.041.01.1.1
CCCGAACCTATGCTGCAAGAAGCAGCGCTCCGGCTGCGCCGCTTCGCTTCCAGCTACCGCCGCGAGGCCGCATGACCAAGACCATTCCCACCAGGGCCCGCGCCGTCATCATCGGCGGCGGCGTCTCCGGCTGCTCGGTCGCCTATCATCTGGCCAAGCTCGGCTGGACCGACATCGTGCTGCTCGAGCGCAAGCAGCTCACCTGCGGCACGACCTGGCATGCCGCCGGCCTGATCGGCCAGTTGCGCGCCTCGCAGAACATGACGCGGCTGGCGAAATATTCGGCCGACCTCTACGTCAAGCTGGAAGCCGAAACCGATGTCGGCACCGGCATGCGCCAGGTCGGCTCGATCACCGTCGCGCTGACCGAGGAGCGCAAGCACGAGATCTACCGGCAGGCCTCGTTGGCGCGGGCCTTCGATGTCGATGTGCGCGAGATTTCGCCCGGCGAAGTCAAGGAGATGTATCCGCATCTCAACGTGTCCGACGTGGTCGGCGCCGTGCATCTGCCGCTCGACGGCCAGTGCGATCCGGCCAACATCGCCATGGCGCTGGCCAAGGGCGCGCGCCAGCGCGGTGCGACAATCATCGAGAATGTCAAGGTCACCAAGGTCCACACCAGAAACGGCCGAGTCTCCGGCGTCTCGTGGGCGCAAGGCGAGGATCAGGGCACCATCGAGACCGACATCGTCGTCAACTGCGCAGGCATGTGGGCGCGCGAACTTGGCCGGCAGAACGGCGTCACCATCCCGCTGCACGCCTGCGAGCATTTCTATCT
>NZ_RZSL01001141.1:0-778 GCF_003997355.1 Mesorhizobium sp. M1E.F.Ca.ET.041.01.1.1
AGACGGGATCGGTCACCGCCTCGCTCAAGCGCTTCGGCATCAACGACTATCTGAGGCACTCGACGGTGCTGTCGGCGCGCCACGCCGACGCCGATGATCTTGCCGATCTCGATCTGCAGCCGGGCGCCATCGTGCTGGTCACTGTCGCGGTGAACGTCACGCTCGACGGTCGGCCGATCCAGTTCGCGGAATCGCGCTTTCCGGCGGAGCGGGTGGAACTGAGGTTGTCGGCCGGCGATTAGCCTCCGACGTCGTCATCCAGGGCGATAACCTCAGAGGTCGCCATCCGCGGGCGGAGCGACGCGAAGCGGAGCGCAGACCCGAGGATCCATTCCGTTACCTTGATCGTAAAGTGCGGCGGAGCAGAGTTCTGGATCGTTGCAACGCGTCGACGTCACGGAATGGATCCTCGGGTCTGCGCTGCGTCGCTACGCTCCTTGCTCCGCCCGTGGATGACGAAGGGATGGGATCACTCACCTCGATAACAGCCTTGATCAGCCCCGACTTCTCATGCGTCCATCCGGCGCGGTCGCGCTTACCTATCAGCGGCTTGGCGTTTGAGGACCGCCTTCCCCCACTCCGTCTCGGCTTCGCCGAGCCACCTCTCCCCCCTCCGGAGGGAGAGGAAAGGAGCCCGCTGGCGACGGGAGAAGGAGGGAGTCTGGTTGAGGAGCGTTGGCTGCAATAGGCTCGCACCCTTCCTCTCCCCCGTCGATCGGGGGAGAGGTGGCTCGGCGAAGCCGAGACGGAGTGGGGGTCGACCTGCGCGGCGTCGTTG
>NZ_RZSL01001142.1:0-766 GCF_003997355.1 Mesorhizobium sp. M1E.F.Ca.ET.041.01.1.1
TTATCGGATAGTCGGAGGCGAGCTTGGCAAGGTATTTCGCCTGCGCTTTCGGATCGCGCGTCTTCTTCTCGCCCTCGTAGACGTAGTTGCCGTCCTTGAAGAACTCGGTCGCGGCGCAGTCGAGGCCGAGGGCTACGTCCTCGCCCGGCTTGAAGCCGGCCTTCTCGATCGATTCCATGATGAAATCGAGCGCCGACGACGCGCTCTTCAGGTTGGGGGCGAAGCCGCCCTCGTCGCCGACATTGGTGTTGTGGCCGGCATCCTTGAGCTTCTTGCGCAGCGTGTGGAAGATCTCGGAGCCCCAGCGCACGCCATCGCGCAGCGTCGGCGCGCCGACCGGTAGGATCATGAATTCCTGGAAGTCGATCGGATTGTCGGCGTGGGCGCCGCCATTGATGATGTTCATCATCGGCACCGGCAGGACATGCGCCTTGGTGCCGCCGACATAGCGGTAGAGCGGCAGACCGGCGGCATCCGCGGCAGCCTTGGCGACCGCCAGCGACACGCCGAGGATGGCGTTGGCGCCGAGGCGGCTCTTGTTCGGCGTGCCGTCGAGCTCGATCATCGTCTGGTCGATATGAATCTGGTTTTCGGCCTCCATGCCGCCGATCGCCTCGAACAGCTCGCCGTTCACCGCCTCGACGGCGCGCTCGACGCCCTTGCCGAGATAGCGCGGTCCGCCGTCGCGTACTTCGACCGCCTCATGTGCGCCGGTCGAGGCGCCGGACGGCACCGCGGCGCGGCCCATCGAGCCGTCTTCCAGCAC
>NZ_RZSL01001143.1:0-765 GCF_003997355.1 Mesorhizobium sp. M1E.F.Ca.ET.041.01.1.1
GACCTGAGCGTGGAAGACATCGACCGGCCATGGCCAGAAGCTGCTGAATGTCAGGGGAAACAGCAGCAGGCCGAGGCCATAGATCCCAAGGATCGTCGATTCCACCGACAGGTAGCCGCGCCATGCGGGCTTCAAGGTCACGCCTTTTGCAGAAGGACGGGCCCTGGCCCGCCACAGGAACAGCCCGGATACCGCGACCGAGGCAAGATAGACCAAAAACCAGAGCCAGGGCGCTTTGCGCGCGAAGTTGAAATAGCCGAGATTGATGAACGAAGCCGCCGACACGATGACGGTGAAGATGAAGGCCATGACGAGCACGAGCCTGCCGGGCGACCAGCGATTCCAGAACAGCAAAGCCGCCATCACGACCATTTCGGCGGTGTAGAAGCCACCGAGGAAGCGGGCGTTGAACGGGGTGACGGCCCAAGGCCAGCGCGGCTTGACCAGCACGGGCGCGAAAAACAGGCCCGCGCCTACGATCAGGACGATGATGACCACCACAGAGAAAAGGCGCAGGGCCGCGGGAAATGGCGGGTTGTCGGATGTCGGCATGGGAGGGAGCCCCAAAGATGAATGCCCATGGACCATCATAGTGCCGCTTGCGGCCGGTGAAAATCGGCCGAGTGGAAATTGGACTGTCACCAAGCCTATCTATTCAAATGGCCGCGCGGTCCGTTTCGAAGTAAAATGGAGCAGTCGGACCAAAGAGCGGTCCGGCTAACACGCCTGGGGCGCATTTTCCGGAGCCTGTACGATGAACGAAGG
>NZ_RZSL01001144.1:0-764 GCF_003997355.1 Mesorhizobium sp. M1E.F.Ca.ET.041.01.1.1
GCCTTGCGACCAGCGCCAGACCGAAATCGATCCCCGAGGTGACGCCGCCGGCGGTGATCAGATTGCCGTCCTCGACGATCCGCGCATCGACGGACACCGCCCCGAACTCTTCAAGGAAATCATGGGCATACCAATGTGTGGTCGCCCGCTTGCCGGCGAGCAGCCCGGCGGCGCCGAGCACGAGGGCGCCGCTGCACACCGAGGTGATGTAGCGCGCCTGCGCCGCGCGCTGCCGCACGAAATCGAGAACCGCCCGATCCTCGAGCAGCGCATTGACGCCGCCTCCGCCTGGAATGCACAGCACGTCGAGAGGGGGGCAATCGTCGAAGGTCGCGGTCGGCGTCAGGGAAAGACGCGTCGAGGACGTCACCGGATTGCGGTCCTTCCAGATCAATTCCACCTCGGCGCCTTTTGCCGATGCCAGGACTTCGTAAGGGCCGGTGAGATCGAGCTGCTGGACATTGGGGAATACGAGGATGCCGAAACGAAGGGTCATGGAAATCTCCGCAGGTTGACTTCGGGCAATCTAAGGCATCATGCTTTGGCGCGATCGCCAATCATCCCTCGTTTCAGGCCAAACCAATGCGCCGCATCGAAATCCTTGCCTATCCCGACATCCAATTGCTCGATGTCAGCGGGCCGCTCCAGGTTTTCGCCAGCGCCAACGACTTCAGCACGCAGGCCGGCGAGCCGGCTGCCTATGAGGTCGTGGTTGTTGCCGCTTCCCCTAGGATCAGGACGTCGGCCGGTCTCGTGCTGGAGAC
>NZ_RZSL01001145.1:0-759 GCF_003997355.1 Mesorhizobium sp. M1E.F.Ca.ET.041.01.1.1
GCGTATGAGGAGGCCTGCCATGCGATGGGCCAGGAAACCGCCGCGATAGTGATTGCCTGCATCCTGCAACGCGCTCAGCACATCAATTCCGCCGGCGGATACCTGCGCGTGCTGACCGATAAGGCCAGGGCAGGGGCGTTTTCGGTCGGGCCGATGCTGATGGCGGCATTGCGAGCGAACGGCGCGACAGCAAAGATGACAGGGTAATCGTTGGCGGATCGTTCGCGCTGATGCGGGGGCTTGTATGCCGCATCATGTGAGGCTATAGTTTGTCTCAAATGGAATGGAGAGTGGAATGCTAGCGTTCGGAAATGTCGCCGACGTGTTGGGGCTACCCCCGAAAGAGGTGGCGTCACGGTCGCCTTTCGGGCTGATCTCCCGGATCGAAAATGGACTTCCCATTGGGGCGCTCGAGCGCGTTGCGCATCTTCTAGCGCCTGGCGATGCTCAGTTCAAATACCGGCTGATCCCCAAGGCAACCTACGAGCGGCGTAAGCTGGTACATCGCCTCTCGTCGGATGAGGGCACACGATTGGCCCGCGTGGCGCGAGTCTGGGGTCTTGCTGTCGATGTCTGGCAAAATGAAGAGGAAGCGCGCGATTTCTTGTTTCGGCCGCACCCGATGATTGAGGATAAGCGACCGATCGACGTCGTTATCCTGAGCGAGTTCGGCGCGGAAATGGTGGTCGATATTCTCGGAGGTCTGAAGTACAGCAGTGCTGCGTGACGGCGCAGACTCTCGATCGCACGCTATCATCC
>NZ_RZSL01001146.1:0-753 GCF_003997355.1 Mesorhizobium sp. M1E.F.Ca.ET.041.01.1.1
ACTCCCCTACTCCCCTATTCAGCATCGATCTCCGCCTGCAAAGCCTGCATATGCACAGCGGCGGCAGAAGCGGCCGCGCGCTCGATGGCCCTGAAGCGGCTGACGACGGCGAGGCCCACCGGCGTCAACTGCGCGCCGCCGCCCTTCTTGCCGCCGGTCTGCGCCGAAACCAGCGGCTTGCCGAACACGCGGTTCATGTCCTCGACGAGGTCCCAGGCGTGCTTGTAGGACATCTCCATGCCGCGCGCCGCGGCAGAGATCGAGCCGAAGGCGGCGATCTGCTCCAAAAGCTCGACCTTGCCCGGGCCGATCCGCCCGTCGGGATCGAGGTTTATCCGCAGGCTCAGCGACGGCATCCCTTGTCCTCCGCGGTCACGTCAAAAATACTCCCATTGCGGCCAAATCGCTATTCCAATGTAACATAGCGGTATTGCCCTTTCGTCAACCATCGGCCTCGGCCGGCAGCCCGGCCCCGGTCGTCGCGCTGTCGAAGCTCACCGTCTTGATCACGGCGAAGACCTCGCGGCCGAGTTCAAGGCGCAGGCTCTGTTTCGACTGCTCGGTGATGCGCGCCAGCACGGTCGCACCGTTGCAATCGATGGCGATTTCCACTGTGGGTCCGACGCCCGGCCTGACCGCGGCGATCGTCCCAGCCAGTATATTGAGCGCGCTGAGGCCCGCCGGCTGCTCGGTCGCGATCATGACATCGCGGGCCCGGATGCGGAGCCGCACCGGAGATCCCACCGGCCGTGC
>NZ_RZSL01001147.1:0-750 GCF_003997355.1 Mesorhizobium sp. M1E.F.Ca.ET.041.01.1.1
TCCCCTCGAGGGGGAGGGTTTGGCCAGGCGCTCGGCGAGCTGTCGGGCAGCGTTGGCGCGCGGCGATTTTTCGGTGCGAAAGCGCATCAGCCGCCGCTCCAGGTCGGCGCTGTCGCCGCCCAGCCCGCGCTCGGTGAGCAGCACGGCAAGCGTCGCCGCTTCGAGCGCCTGCCCAGCCTTTGCCGCTTCAGCCACCATATGCGCCAGCCGCACCGGCAGCGCCAATTTGCGCATCGCCAGGGCGCGCGGCGAGCGCGGCCGCTTCGTGCTCGCCAATGGTTCCGGCGCGACGGTCGATGCCGCCGATCCGTTGGCCGGCGGGACCTGGCTGGTCGTCGCCGACCTGCAGGGCAAGGCGCAGAACGCCCGCATCACCGCCGCCGCGCCCGTCGACGAGGCCGATATCCGTGCCGCGCTCGCCGACCGAATCGAGACGAAACGAGAAGCCAGCTTCGATCGCGAACGGCGTGCCGTGCGCGTGCGCGAGACCGCGCGGCTTGGCGCCATCACGCTTTCCGAGCGCATGCTGCCGGCGCCTTCGGGCGCGGACGCCGACCGCGCCATCCTCGATGCGCTGCGCGAGCACGGCCTGTCACTGCTCGACTGGGGCAAGGAGGGAGAGACGCTGCGCCAGCGGCTGGGCTGGCTCAATCGCGGCCTCGGCGCACCTTGGCCCGATGTCTCGGACCAGGCGCTGCTCGACCGCCTCGACGACTGGTTGCTGCCCTTCCTCGCCGGCGACGCCTCTTT
>NZ_RZSL01001148.1:0-749 GCF_003997355.1 Mesorhizobium sp. M1E.F.Ca.ET.041.01.1.1
GCGCGCATCGGCCATCACCATGGCGACGGATAGTTTAGGCCCGAGCTTCCTGGCGGCCTCCCTCGCTACCTGCTCCAGGCCCTGCTGAACACTCTTGCGGATGGTGAGCTGCAGCGGCTTGCCGGGCTCCGCCTTGGGCAGCATGGCGTAGGAAGCGTGCGCAGCGAGCGCCGGCAGCTTGCGGCGCAGGCCGGAGACATCGTCGAGGGCGGCGCGCGCAGCCTCGCGCTCGCCAAGCAGGCCGGACGAGACCATGCGGTCGAGCACCCGGTCGCGCGCGGCATGGGCGATGTCGAGGTTGCGGTCGGGCCGGCGTTTTTCGGGCAGTTGCGGCAGCGCGACGAGGAGGGCGGATTCCGAAACGGTCAGCCGCTTCGGCTCCTTGCCGAAATAGGCAAGCGAGGCGGCGCGCACGCCTTCGAGGTTGCCGCCATAGGGCGCCAGGGTCAAATAGCGCTCGAGGATTTCCTGCTTGGACAGTCGCCGCTCGATCTGGATAGCGCGCAGGATCTGCTTGGCCTTGGAGGCGAGGCTGCGGCTGTCGCGCGGCTCGATCAGCCGGGCAAGCTGCATCGACAAGGTCGAGCCGCCGGAGACGATGTGGCCGCTGGTGGCGAACTGGCTGGCGGCGCGGCAAAGCGCCAGAACGTCGACGCCGCGGTGGTCCCAGAAACGCTTGTCCTCATAGGCGACCAGCATGTCGATGAACTCTCTGTCGACCTGGTCGAGGCGGGTTTCGAGCCGCCAGT
>NZ_RZSL01001149.1:0-749 GCF_003997355.1 Mesorhizobium sp. M1E.F.Ca.ET.041.01.1.1
CAGGAAAGAGAGGGAAAACGGCCAGCCTGAAGCCAAAAAGGCCGAAGCGGCGAAGCCCGCCAAGATAACCATCCATTGCGCGGATCCCGCCGCTGCGAAAAAAGCCTTCGCCAGCGAAGAGGCGGTGATCGACGGCGTGCTGCTTGCGCGCGATCTCGTCAACGAACCGGCCAATGTGCTCGGCCCCGTCGAGTTCGCCGCCCGCGCCAGGGAACTGGAGGCGCTCGGCGTCGCGGTAGAGATCCTCACCGAGAAGGAGATGAAGAAGCTCGGCATGGGTTCGCTGCTCGGCGTCGCGCAAGGCTCGCCGCGCGGCGCCCGCATGGCCGTCATGCAATGGAAGGGCGGCAAGGCCAAGGACGCGCCGATCGCCTTTATCGGCAAGGGCGTCACCTTTGACACCGGCGGCAATTCGATGAAACCGGCCTCCGGCATGGAGGACATGAAGGGCGACATGGGGGGTGCGGCCGCCGTCACCGGGCTGATCCATGCGCTGGCCGCGCGCAAGGCCAAGGCCAACGTCGTCGGCGTCATCGGCCTGGTCGAGAACGCCGTCGACGGCCACGCGCAGCGGCCGGGCGACATCGTCACCTCGATGTCGGGCCAGACCATCGAAGTGCTCAACACCGACGCCGAAGGCCGCCTCGTGCTCGCCGATGCGCTCTGGTACGCCAACGACCGCTTCAGACCGAAATTCATGGTCAACCTGGCGACGCTTACCGGCGCCATCATGGTTGCGCTCGGCCAGC
>NZ_RZSL01000114.1:0-13895 GCF_003997355.1 Mesorhizobium sp. M1E.F.Ca.ET.041.01.1.1
CCTCTGCCCTGCCCGTCCTTCGCAGCAGCTGCGCTGCAGCTACGGAGGGTGGACCGGCCATCTCCCCCACAAGGGGGGAGATTGGCAGTTGCGGCGCCGGCTTCCTCCACCAACTCGACATGCCTCGAAAGCGCTGCCGGCTCGGAAAGCGTCACGCCTCCAGCCGCCACCCTGCCCCGCCGGCCTGGACGATCCGGCCGCGCCGCGTGCTTCCTTGGCCGGCCGCCGGCGCGGCCGCCTTTCGGGTTGGCGAAGCCGATGGCGCTGAGGCCGGCGTTGCGGTGGACGATGCCGATGATGGCGTTGCGCGAGACCGGGCTGCCGCGTAGGGCGCTGAAGCGGCCGGCGATGCGCGAGGCCGAAAGCCCCTCCCTCAGCCAGGCGGCGATCTCGTCGATTTCCTTTTCGGTGTAGGCGGCTGCCATCTTTCTCATTCCGTTGATTGCTAGGGCTTGGGCTTGCGAAGGGCTCGGCTCGGGCCAAGCGCCAGGGTTCGGCCGCGAGGCCGATGTCAGGTCAGCGAAAGGGTTGGAGGTCAGGCGACGCCTGGTGCGCTTCGCCGTTTTGTGGAAACGGCTAAGCGCTCCATCTCGTTGTTTTGACGCAATTCCGGACGGAAAACCGCTTCGCACTTTTCCTGGAATTGCGCCTCGTTGTTCCGACGCAATTCCGGACGGAAAACCGCTTCGCACTTTTCCTGGAATTGCTCTGGCGCCGCACCAAGCAGTCGAAGAAGTGCCGCCTCGGCGGCGGCCCGCGTCAGGCCCGACACCGCCCGGCCCGTCGCGCGATCAAACAGGATGACGGTGCCGTCCTCGGTGCGGATGCAGCTTGTGCCGCCGGAATTGGCGGCCGGAGCCGGGGGAGGAGCGGCTCCGGCCGTTCCGGTGAACCGGGGTGCGGGCGGCTCGACCGGATCCGAGGCAAACGCCCCGGGATGCGTCCGGACCGGGGAGGAGGACAGCCCGGACGAATGGAATTCATGAGTCGAGGGACGCGCGTTCATGCCGCCTCCCCTTGCATCGCAGCCGCGGCGCAGCCGGCCAGCCATTCGTAGCTGACGCCGGCAATGCCCAGCCTGCGGCTCGCCGCCACCACATGCGGCCAGTGCTGCGGCGCGATGCGCCCGCGGCGGCGCATCTGGCGAGCGGCCTCGTAGCCGCAGCCGACATCGACGGCGAAAGCGCCGATGCTCTGCCAGCGGTCGATAAGCCCCGAGACACTCGTGGGCGGCCCCGAAATGCTCGTGGGCAGCGCCGGGATGCTCGTTGGTAATGCGGAAATGCTTGCGGGATGCTCATTCATGCGCTAAGCGTACGTTATGTACGAATGACGCGCAAGCGAAATCGTACACAATGGACGATAATTTTCAGGCATTTTGTACGATGATGGATTCCCGGCACAGATTGCAGCAGGCGCGCGCCCAGGCCGGCTATGCCACGCCCAGCGATGCGGCGCGGGCGCTTCGCGACATCAACAAGAACACCCTGATCAGCCACGAGAACGGCAACCGGCCGCTGTCGCGCAAGGCGGCGGAGAAATACGGCCGGCTGTTCGGCGTCGATCCCGGCTGGCTCTTGTTCAATGCGGACGGCGCCGAAGCCGCACCCGTCGGCTTTGCCCCCTCGCCCGTCACCGTCGACGTGCCGATCGTGTCCTGGATCAGCGCCGGCGAGCTCGGCAGTCAGGACAGCGTGGTCAACCTTTCCGATTATCCGACCATTCCCACCGCCGACCTCGAGGAAGGCGAGTGGATCGCGCTGCGCGTCGACGGGCCATCGATGAACAAGATCTCGCCGCCGGATTCGATCATCTTCGTCAATCTGCGCGACAAGCGGCTGGTGACCAATGGCTGCTACGTGATCGCCGACGAGACGGGACGGGCCACTTACAAGCGCTGGCGGCCGAACGATAATCCGCCGTTCCAGCCAGCGTCCTATCTCGATATCCCGCCGCCGGAGCTGGAGGGCGCGATCACGATCATCGGGCGGGTGAAGCGGTCGATGATCGACATGTGAGCGTTTCGAAAAGCCGAACGTTACTTCTCGACACGGCAATTTCTGCTTGCATGCAGATAGTCGGCCAAGGTCGATGGTTTTCGGGGGAGAGCCAGCGAAATGACGGACCTGGAGGGCGCGGGCGAAAGCCAGTTGATACGGCTGGTGCGAAAATGGCGCCTGCCGCTGTTGCTGCTGCTGGCCCGTGGATGAGGACTGGTCGCTGGTGGCCGACGCCTTCACCAGGAATGCTGGCACGCCGGCCGAGATGGATGCAATCGCAAGCGCCAACCAGAATTTCGAGGGTCTCTGCCCGGCCTTCGCGAACCTCTACACCGCCGCTCTGTCACTCGATGGCGAGCCCGGGCGACATATCAAAACCGCCCTGCTCTACGAGCTCGCGAAGAACTAGGCGCTGTGCTCGTGAAGCGCCCGGCAAAGTCCCGGCGAAACGCCGCGTTTCCTTCGCGCACCCTCTGTCCCGCCCGTCCTCCGCAGCAGCTGCGGAGGGTGGACCGGACATCTCCCCCCTCAAGGGGGAAATTGGCTGTCACCGCTGCTTTCGCCAATCGCCAACGTTGCAGAAAGGGCGCTTGCGCCGAAGCTGCCAATCTCCCCCAAGTGGGGAGATGTCCGGTAGGTGTACGAGGCCTTACTGGACCTTGATGGTCGCCCACATGCCGTTCATGAAATGATCGGGGATGTTGCAGAAGACCGCGTAGAAACCCGGCTTGAGATCGAGCGTCAGCGAGCCACTCTTGCCCGGATCGAGCTCTGAAACCTCGCCGAGATGGCCGGCCGCGTCCTCGTCGACACGGTTCTCGTTCGAAACATATGGCAGCGTTGTCTTCTTGGGGTCGGCCACCGGCACGACGATCATCTCGTGGACGGTGCCCTTCGAGGCGTTGGTGACATCGAAGGTCACCTTGCCTGCCGGCACGACCTTCTTGTCGAGCTGGATTTTCATCATGGCCATGCTTATGTTCGCCGGCATGCCTATGCCCATTTTGGCATCAGGATTCATCTCGCCGTTCTTGTCCCACAATTTGACGTTGACCGTGGAGTCGGCGAATGCCGGCGCCGCAACGGCCAGCATGGTCAAGGCCAGTCCAATTCTCAAAAAACGCATAGGGTGCTCCTAGCCGCCATCTGGCGACCTCAGACGGCGGATTGCTAGGGAATCACAGTCGGTCGCGGGCGCTGTGTAGGGGAACAAAGCTGACAGCAAGCTGACGGCATGGCGGGGAGCGGCAAGTAAATTGGGCCAGAGCCCCTTCTGCGCAAGCGGGATAACCGCGTTATAAGATTTTCACAATTTTCTTATAATTCCCTTGCGACTCGGCCTAATGGCGTGCAGTTATAAGAAAACTGCAGAACCCTTATAATGAAGCGTACGCCCCAGGAACGGCCATGAAGACCATCGATCTCGCCTATCGCACGCTCTATGCCGAGCTGGTGCAGCGCAGCCTGGATGCTTCCTTCGAGACCGACTTCTCGACGGCGGGCAATTTTGTGCGCGTGCCGGTGAAGGGCCGCGACTACTGGTATTTCGAGGAGACGCGGCCGCAGAAGTCCAGGCGTTATGTCGGCCCGGCGGAAGACCCCGAGATCGCCAAGCGGGTGGCGACCTTCAAGGAGATCAAGAACGATCTCAGAAGCCGCCGCAAGCTGGTCTCCACCCTTGTTCGTGACGCCGGCCTGACGGCGCCTGACCCTTTCACCGGCAACGTGGTCGAGGCGCTGGAAAAGGCCGGACTCTTCCGCCTGCGCGCTGTGCTCATCGGCACGGTCGCCTTTCAGACCTATGCCGGGCATCTGGGGGTGCGGCTGCCCGGCGCCGCGCTGCAGACGGGCGATGCCGACTTCGCAAAATTCCATTCCGTCTCGACCGAGGTCGACGACAGCCTGCCGCCGGTCATCGATGTGCTGAAGGCGGTCGATTCGACATTCCGCGAGATCCCGCACCGCAGCGATGCCGGGCGCACGACGCAGTATGAGAACGCTTCCCGCTACCGGATCGAATTCCTCACCCCGAACCGGGGCAGCGACGACCATGCCGACCACGCCAGTCTGATGCCTTCGCTGGGCGGTGCTTCCGCGCAGCCCTTGCGCTTCCTCGATTTTCTCATCCGCGATCCGGTCAGGACGGTGCTGCTCCACCGCTCAGGCGTGCCGGTGCTTGTCCCCTCGCCCGAGCGCTTTGCCGTCCACAAGCTGATCATAGCGGCGCGCCGGGAACGAAGCGCCGCCGCCAAGCGAGAGAAGGATCTCGCCCAGGCCAGCCTGCTGGTGGAGGCGCTGGACACGACACGCCGGCAGGACGACCTTGCATTCGCTTTCGCGGAAGCATGGGAGCGCGGAGATGCCTGGCGCGAGGCGCTTCGGAAGGGACTGAGCCTGCTCCATCCGGACAGGCATGACATGGTCGATCTTATCCTGGGGCGGGCGCTCAACGGCATCGGCGCGCAGCTCGAAGGCTTTCCAATGCGGCTCGCTTAGGCTTTTCGGAAGATCGCAGCATCGTTCAAATTGTACGAATCCTGCTTGACCATATTTCGTACATAAAGTACGATATCTCCCTTGTTTGAGGGGAACTTGCTTGAACACCGCGAACCACGCCGCCTTCGCCGACCTCTCCCGTCCACTGCTGTCACCATTGCCGCTCAAAGAGCGCGAGCGTCTGGCCAATGCCTGGCGCATGGCCAGCCAGGACATCGCCGACGACATCCGCTTCATCCGCCAATATCTCAAGGTGATCGCCGAAAAGGAGGAGCGTCTGTCGACCGGCACGCTGGTGCACGGCCGCGCCTATGTCGAGTCCTGTGCCGCCTGGCTGCCGGAAACGGTGGCGCGGTATTTGAGGAATCTGAAGCTGATCAGCGACTGCGAGTGCGCGATGATTGCCGCGGGCGTGCAATTTGCGAGGTCGAGCGATGCCTGGTGAGGCGGCTATCTCTTCTGCGCCATAGGGAAAGCAAGACCGAACGCGGGCGGGACAGCGCCCCCTCTGTCCTGCCGAACATCTCCCGCAACGCGAGAACAATCATGCCTCGGCAACCCCAGGTTATACCCCTCGAAAAATGCATCGTTTCACACAATTGCCAATTGGTGGACGCAGACAACGAGCCGGTAGTTTAATTCCCTTCGGGCGAAGGAGAGGCATAGTCGCACAGGGAGGAACTCGTTTGATGGACCTGCAAATCGACATCGGCATACAGCCTGACGATCAGCCTTACGAAGTCACCTCATTTGCCAGAAAGCATGGCCTGACGATCCCGGTGGCGGACGCGGTCCTTTTCGCCAAGGGCCCGTCGCCGTCGCGGGCGGCCTGCGATACCGCGGCGCTGGCCTTCCTCTGCGCGGTTGCGCAATACGCCAGGAAGCAAGGAGCGCGCTAACGGTTCGGCCTCCTTCTTCCCTTGTGCGGTGAGAAGGGAGAAAGGGGAGCCTCGCCTACCAGCTAAACTGCAGCCCCGCATTGCCGCCGACGATGTTGCCGGAGAAGGCGATGCCGAGCGTGCCGGTCAGCCGGCCGCCATGGGCGAAGCCTTCGCTCAGCACCGCGGCGCCGGCGATGCCGAAGGCGTCGGCGTCGCCGGCATTGCCCCAGTTGACGCGCAGGCCGAAATGCTCGCCCTGGACGAGATCGGGCGCGGCAAGGGCGGCCGAGATCGAGGCGTTCTCGAAGGCGCGGGTGACGCGGTTGTCGATGTCGTCGACCTGGCTTGCCAGCGCCGTCTTGCCGGTGACGGTGGTGAACCCACCCTCGCCGTCATCGACCTTCCGGTTGGTCACGCCGGTGTCGGCGTTGATGCAGGTGTCGGTGCCCGGGCTGTAGTAGTAGTTGGGGCCATAGGCGGAGCAGACCCTGACATACTCGACCGCGGCCTCGGATGGCGCCGCCAGCAGCGTTGCCGCGCCGAGGATGGCCGGCGCAAGAAGATATCTGAACATGATGCCCCCCCGGCTCTTACCAGGTGAGTTGCAGGCCGGCATTGCCGCCAACGGTCTTGCCGGAGAAGGCGACGCCCGCGGCACCCGCCAGCCGGCCCTTGCCGCCGGGGAAGAAGCCCTCGCCCAGCACGGCCGCGCCGGTGACGCCCATGGCGTTGGACTGGCCGGCATTGCCCCAGTTGACGCGAACGCCGAAATGCTCGCCCTGCATCAGATCCGGGCTGATCAGCGCCGAGGCGACCGAGGCGCCTTCGAAGGCGCGCTGAACCCGGCCGTCAATGTCGTCGACCTTACTCGCCAGCGCGGTCTTGCCGGTGACGGTGGTGAACCCGCCCTCGCCGTCATCAACCCTCCGCTTCGTTTCGCCGGTATTGGCGTTGATGCAAGTGTCGGTGCCGGGGCTGTAATAGTATTGCGCGCCATAAAGCGAGCACACCTTGACGTACTCCACCGGCGCCGCCTGCGCGGAAGCCGAAAAGCCGCTGGCAGCGGCCAGAAACGCAAACGAAATAAGACGGTTGATGCCCCGCATACCCTGACCCCCGAAGTTGGATTGAGAAAAGCCCTTGCCCGAAAAGCACCATCAGGGCGCGCGCGGCGTCAACGGGGGCTTTGAGCCAATACCTGACTTTTACTGGGAGCATTTCGACTGAGAACGCAGCTGTTGCAGCTGGGTCACAGTGGATTTCTCGATCTATTCTGCAAATCGCGATCGCGCGAAGCTCATTTATTAAGCGTAGCTAATTTTAGAGATGACTAACTCTATCGCTGGAAACGCGAGAGCGCTTTCACGCGTGCCTAAAACTTCGGGCGCGGGCTTGCCGCGTCCTTTTCGACGGTTGTCGGGATGGCCGGCGGCGCAGCCGCTGGAAATCAGGCCTTGGCTTTCGGTTTGGCGGCCTTGGCTGGCTTTTCAGCCTTCGCCGCCTTTGGCTTGGCGGCCTTGGCAGCGGCGGCCTTCTTCGGCGCGGCCTTGGCTTTCGGCTTCGCGGCGCCGTCGATCTCGGCGGCCGCCTGCTCCCAGTGCTCCATATGCGCGCCTTCCGGCCGGCCGGCCTGTTCCCAGATCTCATGCGCCCGTCGGCGAATGCGTTCCTGCCTGTCGTCCGTCACTGTCGCCTCCATTTGGTAGGGGCCGTTCCCCGACGGAAACATTAGCCGAATTTTCCGGTGGCGTCTTGCGCTCGACGCATTCGCGCCTGAACTTTGGCGGCGATTTTCTTCAGTGCTCGTCGGAGACGACGGCGACGCCGAGATACGCTGCCTTTTTTGTAATCAATCCGGCCAAATCGGCATCAGAGCGCTCAGTCCCGGTGCGCTTGCGCAAAGCCGCGATCGCATCCTTCATCGACAGCAGGCCGGTGCAATGCTCAGCCAGAAGCTTGTCGACGTTCTTGGCGATGTCAGGTGATTCGACGTGAGGGTGATGCATGGCTGCGACTCCTTTCTAGGAGCCGGCATCCCCCCGCCGGCATGGCGGGAGGATCGGGGCTCGTAAGCATGTAAGGTTACTGGATGACCTGGACGACCCTGCGCGTGCTCGGGTCAACCAGAACCATATGATCGTTGACGATAGTATACCTGTACTGAACGTCCGGCACCTCCTGTAATTCGACCGTGTCCGGCACGGTCGAGCCGACGCCAAGCTCCAGTCCCAGAACATTGACCGAGGCGATCGGGTGCTTGTGGACGTATTCTTTCACAACGGTCTGCTGCTCGGGGGTGATGATCACCTCGTCCGCAGCGGCAAAGCCTATGCCGGCGATCAGAGCAAGGCCGGCAACAGCAGGAATGAGGGGGGTTTTCATCATAGGTCTCCTGTTGTGTTGGCGAGCTCCGCCCCGCCTCCGCGATCGCGGAAACCTGGCAGGTCGAACATAGGAGCTCCGAGGGCCAACGTCCGCGGAAAGCTCTTGTTCCGTCAGCGCCGGCCAATTGATGTTACCCCGCCGCGGTCGACGGTGAACCGCCGTGCAGGGCGGACGGGAACCGTCGCGCCGATTTCGCATTGTTTGCATTGGATGATTTGACAAGCCGAAAGTCCCGCCCATGAGTGAAATTCTCGTCAGAAGCGATATGCCGCTTCGAGCCCCGGTGGCCATCACCGTCGGCGCCGGCTTCAAGCGCGAGATCGCCTCGCTGGCCGCGATGCAGAATTTCCTCAAGGAATGGCCCGCGGCGATGCGCGGCGACAGCTATTGCGCGGCGGTTCGGGCTTGCGATGCGGCGCGGGCCGGGGAGATCAAACTCGAAAAGGCGCGGCGGGCCTTCCTCTCATTCGCGGAGAAGGCCGGCATCATGTGGACCGGCATCGATCCGGTGACGGCGCTGCGCGAAGCCAAGATCAGGCGCAGGGCCAGGCTCGAGAGCCAAGCCCGGCAAAAAACGGCTGCGCGGTCGCCCTGACGAGGAACAAGCGGCGCCCCTGCAAAGCGGCCCGACAGTCTGTTGGGGGTGATGCGGTCGACCGCCGGGCCTGACCGGCCTGGCAAGCCGGCTGCCGCCAACCCTAATATTAGCAAATCTGCAACAAAACCCCGATTGAAGCTTTTCCCCTGCTTACGGCGGCGATCGCCGCTTGAGCCCCAGCGTCGGCCACATGGCTGTCATCCATCGAAACACTAGAGCGTTCCACCGTTTCACAGAAACGGCGAACCGATCTATCTCTTTGTTTTGACGCAATTCCGGGCGGAAAACCGCTACGCATTTTTCCTGGAATTGCTCTAGCGCCGCGAGGTTCCTCAGCGGCCAAGGTGTTTATGGCGATGAAAGATCGCAAGCTTCTCGCCATAGGGAAGCCTCACCTCCTCGAGGCATTTCTCGCATCTGAACCTGGAGACCGTCCTGACCCAGGATCCCTTTTTGACGATGGTCAGGGAGCAACTCGGACATTGAAAAGTCAGATCTTTGTCGCTCAGGTCTCTGGATAGGGTCATCCTATTCTCCCCAGGAGGCGGTCACACCTTCGCCAACAACGATTGCACAACGTCCAGCGCCAAAACTGTGAACGACCTCACATGATCAGAGCGGCCATTGCGCTTCAGCGCGCAACGCCGTTCACTGCCGTCCAATCCAGGCCGGCAGCCGGTCGACATCGAATGGCGGGAAGGGCAGCTGTCAGTTCGGCGACGACTCGCCCAGTGGTTCGGTGAGGAAGGATGCGGCGATCAGGTCGTCCGCATCGATGCGTAGGGAGCCCTCGCCGCTCCCCATGATGGCAGCGACCTTCTGGAAGGTCTTCATCTCATGTTCGGTGATCCTGGCGTCCCGCATCCTGGCTTTCAGATCGGCGACACGCATCCCGAGCGACCGGGATGTTCCGATTTCTCGTTTCGACATGTTGGTCAGTCCTCCTCGCCCCAGCCCTTGCCTGTTGCGCCGCCGCCCGAATCCGCATCCTGCCAACGGCTTATGTTGCTTATGAGGCAACGCGAACCCAGAGGCGGCAACGCCCGCCCGGGCGGAAGGTTCCGTTAGCGTTTGGTAACAAAATAATACTGGGTTATGGCCCGCCACCCGCGGAGGGCGGGGCCATCCCCAGCGCTGCCTGGCACCTTTCTTACTGGATCACCTCGACGATCTTGCGGGTGTCGGGATCGACGACGATCGTCTGGTTGTCGACGACGACGTAGCGGTATTTGACGTTCGGCACTTCGTGCAGTTCGACCGTATCGGGAAGCGTGCTGCCGATACTGAGCTCGACACCAGGAACCTCCACCGAGGCCAGCGGCTGCTTGTGCACATATTCGCGGATCACCGTCTGCTGCTCGGGCTGGATGATGACGTCCTGAGCGGCCGCGGCGCCTGCGCCGGCGAGCAGCAGGAGGCCCGCGGCGGCGACTGTGAGGTGCATTTTCATGGTCTTTTCCTTTGCATTCGTGGTTGCATCGCCTCCCACGCTGCGCCTGCGATTTTCCACAGCCGGTAGGCACTCGGCCCAACGCCGATGGCCAAGCCTTGTTCCTGCAAACAAGCCTTGTTCCTGCAAAATTGCCGCCGGCGCTCTCACAAAATGTCACCGCAGCCTCGCGAAACGTTTCGGAACAATGCTTTTCAGCCCGGGTTACCCAAGCGAAGGGACCGACTTTCCGAGGAGAAAATCAGATGAAACGTCTTCTGATCACGAGCATGATCGCGCTCGGCGTCGGTTGCGGTGCCGCGATGGCGCAGACCGAATCCGCGCAGCCGAGCAGCGACAACAACTGCGTCGCCGGCCAGGCCGACTGCCAGAAGGGTGGCAAGGCTCAGGGCAAGATGAAGCCGCGGGCCGAGCAGAAAGCCCAGGGGCAGAACGGCGCCAACACCGAAGAGCAGGTTCAGGGCAAGGCCAAGATGAAGACCGATGAGCAGGCTCAAGGTCAGGCCGGCACCAGCACCGAGCAGCAGGCTCAGGGCAAGACCAAGATGAAGACCGACGAGCAGGCCCAGGGTCAGGCTGGCACCAAGACCGAGGAGCAGGCTCAGGGTACGGCCAAGTGCCAGACCGGCATGGCCAACTGCCCGAAGGGCTCGAAGACGAACGAACAGGCCCAGGGCAAGACCAAGACAAAGACCACTGAGCAGAATGCCCAGACCAAGACCGGCACCACCACCGAGCAGAATGCTCAGGGCAATGCCAACGTTCAGACCGACCAGAACAAGACGGCCTCGATCACCAACGTGACGGTCGAGCAGAAGACGCAGATCACGCAGATCATCCACGAGACCAATATCCAGCCGGTCCGCGATGTCAGCTTCGACATCTCGGTCGGCATCGAGGTTCCCCGGCACAAGATCCGCCTGCATCGACTGCCGGCCCGCATCGTCAAGATCGTCCCGGCCTATGAGGACTATGAGTACTTCGTACTGGCCGACGGACGCATCGTCATCGTCGACCCGAACACCTATACGATCGTGCTGATCCTGACCTGATCCGCATCAGAATCTCGACGAAATAGGCCCGCGTTGCCCTCAGGCAAAGCGGGCCTCTTTCGCGCGCGTCTCATGGCCGTCGAAGCTGCGCTGCCTGCGAAAGAGCAAGCAAGCCATATTTAGGGGAGCGGGAACCCGGACAGCCCAGCCTGCTTATCGTGGTGACACAGGACTTCGCAGGCCGGGCCGTGTCCGACAGTTGAATGCCAGGCATCGGCAGTGTGCATCCGTCGGGGCAGATGTGCAACTCATGGTACTCGAACGCATGAATGCGGCGCGGCTTGTCCAATTGCCGTTGCAATTCCGCCGCTCGGCACGGCGGCGTGACTTTTCGGACGATCAGACGTCTCCGCGGCACGATCGAATTGGGCAGTCCCGACTTTGGTTAGAGCCGTTGAGCCAGACGCTTGTGTCTTTCGAATATGGCGAGTTTGTCAGGGTAGCCGAGACGAACATTCTCGCTGCAGTTCTGGCATCTGAAGTTGGCGATCACCTTGAACCACGAGCCTTTCCTGACAATCGGGTGCTTGCAGCGCGGACACTCGAATTTGAGATCAACATTGTTAAGTTCGACAGGTATGGGCACCAGCTTCCCCATGGCTTGCAAGATGCCCGCCAAACCCTGGGCTGACGGACATCTCTGCTCCGCCGGCGATGAAGGAACGCTCTCGCCAGCTCTATTCGAATGAGGCAGCGAGCGTTATGTTTCAGCGCCCGGACCAATACCTTGCCGCGCCGGACTTCAGTCTCACGAGCTCTGCTGACATTCGTCACGGCGAGGAGCGTGACTGGTGCTGAAAGACCGGTGTGAGATCTGCGCCGAGGTGCGTGCCGATACCGGCAGCCGAGGCTCGGAATTCCGCTCAACCCCGCACTTGACCTGCCGGCGCCGTCATCAAAATGAATGGCGACGGTCGCAAATGCCCATGCAAGCCTCGGGACCGGCAAAGCAAGCAGCAACGGCATGGGTGTTTTGATGAAAGCTGTCGGCCTCTACCGATGTCCAGGAGACCCGCCGTTCGCTTGTGTCCTGGAAGGAACCAGGGGCACTTACATTACCGAAAATGCCTATCGCGCAGGAGGATTCAAGCCGGATTTCGAGGCGTTGCCCTGGGAAGGAGACTATCGGGCCAGACGGGAGAACACGCCAACGGTTTGACTTCCGGATTGGCCGGCCGAAATCCTAGCCCCAGTCGTCCATTTTATATAACGGAATATGCGAGTTGGCGATCAGCCATTGCATGGCAATCGATTGCAGCAACTGCGCTTTGGAAACCCGCATCTCGGCCGCGGCCCCATCCAGGGCTTCCTCGATATCTGCTTCCATGCCCAGATCGCCCGCATTTCTGAGAACGAGCGCGGCCCGGCGAAGCAGCGCCTTCAGATCAGAGCCAGACATCTCGCCGGTTCGATCGGCGGCCGAGAGCAGTTCCTGGGCGAAGTTTGCAGGTCCCATTTCCATAGTCTACGGCCAACGCGTGGAGGGAGCCATCAAGCATCCCCGCGAGCTCTGGTTAATCCACAGCTTGCAGCGGCCCCGCCGGTGGCCGGCAGCGGACCCAGGGACTCGATTATTACGGGGGAGGCTTCACATCGAAAATCACCGCGGTGGAGAGCACGCGGCGTGACTGGGCGTCCCGGACCTTGATCGTCAACTGCCGGCGGGCGCCCGGCAGAACGCCTCTCGCAAAATCAGCCAAGGCAAGAGCGACCTCGTCTTTGACCGCCTCGAGGTCGGGAAGATCGAGGCCCTCCCTGTCAATCAGGACGTCGTCCCCCTCCTGAGTATCGAAGTAGAATTTCGGCATCTTGACCCAACATGATCAATGTGCCGATCGGGAACGGATTGGCTCTGGCTTGGTTCCTGAAAGCAGAAGTCCCGGACCACATGCCCTCAGGGCATCGGCCGAAAGGCCTAGCCGCGGGGGTTCGTTTGAGGCATTGTTCAGCCTTGCGGTCACCCCGGAAAAGGTGCAAGGGTCGGGATGGGTAGAGCAATGGGCGAGGTCGCCGAGGATCGCATGCGGTCGCGGCGCTCGGTTGGGCAAATGTATTTTCCGCAGTTTCTTGTGGGAATGACGGCAACACTCCTGGTGATCCTCGGTTGGACCTATGCAGCCACGGGATCGGCTTGGGCGTCGCTCGGCTGGACATTCCTGGCAGCCGTGGTGCTGCAGGCAGGCTACTTCGTGGCGGTGCTGTGGCTCGTATTCACCCAAGCCCGCTCGACGCACGAGACGAAGCAAGACGCCAGCCCCGCCAAGCTGCCCGGCCCGTTCGAGCGGGACGGCATTATCCACACGCTGATCTCACGGCTGTTCCCCAGCCTGCTGCCGTAAAGCGCGTCGCCCAAAAGCGGATTCAGGCGACGCGCTTGCCGGCGCGACGTCAGCGTGCGGTGACGGCTGTGACCGAGCGCACGGCGGCCTGCGAAGCCGAGAACACAATGAAGGCAAAGACAAGCACGGCGGCAGCGACGATCAGCGAGCCGATCGCCACGACCGGCTCGATCTCCGGATGGCCCCCCGCCAGCATCCAGTAGAGCGCCGGCAGCATAATCACGATGCCCACCGTATAGAGGCCGTAGTGGATCATGGCGATCCGGCGCTCGGCCTTGGCCGGATTGAGCGCATAGTAGCCGCCGAAGATCGCGCTGGTGACCCATCCGAGAAGGTTGATGTGAGCATGCGCCGGGAAGGCGCCGTGATCGCCCGAAATCGCCATCTGCAGCCCAGCGGCGATGCCGAGGATGAGAAACACGATGGCCGTCTTGAAGAAAAGTTCCGAAACCCGTGGCATTTTGTTGTCCTCCCAATGCCCTGAAAAACCCTCACCCGCTAAATCTACACGCTGCAAAGCATATTAGCCACGACGCGCAGGGAGCGGCTGTGGATTTTGGTGTGGATCGCGGGCGGTGCCGGGCGGAGCCAGCAAGCTCGCTAATGTTTCAGGCGCTGGCGGAACAGAGGGGCGCGAAGGCACGCGACCATGCCCGGCGTGCGCCCGCCAAAACAAAATGCCGCCGGGCATGGT
>NZ_RZSL01001150.1:0-748 GCF_003997355.1 Mesorhizobium sp. M1E.F.Ca.ET.041.01.1.1
GCGGATGGTTCATGTCGAGGATCTGATCGAGCCGGGACCGCAACAGGTCCGCCTGGCCGCTGTCTCGCCGTTCCTTCGGCCGCATCGCTTGCTCCCGCTCTCCGGTCGAAACGCCATCGAATCACGCAACGCAGACGCAAACATTTTGCCGGAAATCGCTGGCCAGCACCACAATTTCCGGCAAAATAAAACCCGAAATCAGGGGAAGATCTTAAATTGAATCAAAACCTTCCGTGTTCTTCACGGACGACTATGAGCTTACCCCGACTTCGCATGATTCCACCATATGCTGCCGCGCGGCTCGCGTCGCGTGGCCATAGGTAATCAAAATAGCGTATTCAATTGTATTCCGCACTGGCAGCAATTGGATCAAACAAGGTGGCTAACGTCGTCACTCACCAGCAAGATTGCAAAAGCTTGATCTCAAAAACGTCCTTTCTATTGAGGCTTTAAGATTTTCAGCATCTTTAAACGCGCGGTGAGTATATCATTGACTACCGCGGCCTGGACGGCGGCAGCATTTCTTACCTTCAGTGCAGCAATTGCGGCGTCGTGAAATCTTTCGCCGTCGTTGTCTTCGAATCCCCGATTTGCAAGCAGGCCCAGTGTGGGGCCGATTGTCACCCAAAGGTTGTCGATAATCGCCAGAAGCCGGGGCGCCTTCGACTGAGCATACAGTGCAAAGTGGAAATTGGCGTTTGCAACAATCTTCGCTCTAAAGTTGTGAGACCTCCGATGTGTACAATAG
>NZ_RZSL01001151.1:0-747 GCF_003997355.1 Mesorhizobium sp. M1E.F.Ca.ET.041.01.1.1
GTCCTTTCGAGCAGGCCTTTTGTGCCTTCGATACCTTCCAACGCGATGGCCCGACCGCCGATGGCGACAGCCGCTTGGCCGATATCCAGTGCGCCAATGGCCTTAGCGGCCGCGCGTCCCGCTTCGATATCGCGCCAATCCGATTGCCTTGGTCCCGCGGCCGTGAGCGTGCCCTCGGCGGCGGCAAGGTCGGGAACGATCTGATGCGCGCCGACGACCGTGATTCCGCGCTTCTCCAGCCCGCGCGTGAGGACCTTCAAAAGCCCGTCGTCGCCACGCGCCAGCGCCACGATCACGGAAGGGATTATCGCCAGCAGACCGAAAGTCGGGCGTATCCGGGCAAGCTGCGGCCTGCGCCTGATCTCGCCGGCAAGGACCAGATGGCTGATGCCCCGGCGTTTCAGCAAGGGAAGCAGCAAGCCGATGTCTTCCAGCGCCAGTGTCGCCTGCTCATAAGCGGCGAAGTCCGCTTCGCGATCCACCTCGCCATCGACGAGGACGATAAAAGGCGAATTTCCCTGCCTGACCAAGCTTTCCGCCACTTCCACTGGCAGGCTGCCGCCACCGGCGATGATGCCGACCCTGGAGCCCGGCGCAAGTTCGAGGTGCGGGCTGGCGACGTCAGCCTTCGTCATCGCCATTGTCGTCGTCGCCGCCACCCTTGAGTGACGGGACGGCAAAGTGCCGCTTGCCGCGGCTGGTGATGAAATCGATGATCTTCATGGCCGTTGGCGACGAGGCGAATTC
>NZ_RZSL01001152.1:0-745 GCF_003997355.1 Mesorhizobium sp. M1E.F.Ca.ET.041.01.1.1
GTGCCGACAAGGCCTATGACGCAGAAGACTTCATCAATGAGCTGCGTTCGATGAAGGTGACGCCGCATGTGGCGCAGAACACGAACGGCCGTAGTTCGGCGATCGACGGGCGCACCACCCGGCATAGCGGCTATGCTGTCAGTCAGCGTATTCGCAAGCGCATCGAAGAGGCGTTCGGCTGGATCAAGACGGTTGCCGGTCAGCGCCAAACCAAGTTCCGCGGCCGGGACCGCGTCGGATGGGGCTTCACCTTCGCTGCCGCCGCCTACAATCTGGTGCGGTTGCCGAAGCTCATCGCTGGGACCAGCTGACATGGCCAAGGTTCCAGCCATCGCCAAGGCCTTTGCCGGTCACTGGCGTATCGTCGAAATGGATGTCTGGGACAACGATTTCCTCGATCTCGTCGAAGAGGCGCATCTGACATTCAAAGGCGCGACGGACGGCGAGATCGGCTTCGGTGCCCTCAAAGGCTTCCTTGATGTCCGCTACGGCGCGCGAGACGGCTCGCCCTGCGCGGAATTCTCGTGGGAGGGTCACGACGAAAGCGATCCCGCTTGCGGTCGCGGATGGGCGATGATTGGCACTGCGGGTCGCCTCGTCGGCCGCTTCTACATCCACAATGCCGACGATTCAGGCTTCGTCTGCGAGCGCGCCTGACTTCTTCAACAGCCTGCTAGGTGTGATCTTCAGGGGAGGAGGCCAGCTGAGACACTGGCGGCGTGCGCCTTCGCGTTCGGCGCTGTCC
>NZ_RZSL01001153.1:0-742 GCF_003997355.1 Mesorhizobium sp. M1E.F.Ca.ET.041.01.1.1
CTCCGGAGGGGGGAGAGGTGGCGCCGCGAAGCGGCGACGGAGTGGGGGAAGCCGCTGATCAAACCCGCAGTCGGCGAAAACCCGGGACAACCCTGCGGGCACGAAAGCTCAGACAGGCAGGCAATCAGGCCGAAGCATTGCTTTGGCTCGAACTGAAGAGTCGCAAGCTCGGCGGCTACCGCTTCACGCGCCAGTTTTCCATCGGCCCCTATTTCGCCGACTTCGCTTGCCGCGAGAAATGGCTTGTCGTTGAAGTCGATGGGCACCAACACGCCGACAGTTCATACGACCGCCGCCGTGACGACTTCATGCGCGCGCAAGGCTATTCAATCCTGCGTCTTTGGAGCCATGACGTCCTGAAACATCGTGCTTCCGTCTGTGAAACCGTCCTCGCCGCGCTTGACGGCAGGCTGGCCGAAGACATCGCCGTGTCCGACCTCCGCTTTGTTTTCACACCCCCCTCACTCGATTCAGTCTCTGCAAAAACGGACCTATCTTCATGAAATCCCACGTAAAAGCGGTTGTCATTGGTGGCGGCGTCGTCGGCTGCTCGGTGCTCTACCACCTCGCCAAGGCCGGCTGGACCGACATCATGCTGATCGAGCGTTCGGAGCTGACCTCCGGCTCGTCCTGGCACGCGGCGGGCGGCTTCCATACGCTGAACGGCGACCCGAACGTCGCCAAGCTGCAGGCCTATACGGTCCAGCTCTACAAGGAGATCGAGGAGCTTTCCGGCCAGTCC
>NZ_RZSL01001154.1:0-742 GCF_003997355.1 Mesorhizobium sp. M1E.F.Ca.ET.041.01.1.1
ATGACGTACAGCGCGAAAGCCGCCGCGACAAGCCCGTCGACCCTGTCCATGACGCCGCCATGCCCAGGAATCAGGTTGCTGGAATCCTTGCAGCCGTGCCGGCGCTTGACCCAGGATTCGAACAGGTCGCCGATCTGCGAGATGATCGAAAGCGCCAGCGCGACAAGGCCAAGCTGAATGAGATTGCCGGCTCCGGCCACGATTGCCAGCAGCAATCCGGCGACGACGCCGCCGACGGCGCCGCCAAGCGCGCCGCTCTGCGTCTTGCCGGGCGAGATCGACGGCGCCAGCTTCGGCCCGCCGACCGCGCGCCCGACGAAATAGGCCGCTATGTCGGTCGCCCAGACCACAGCGAACAGGAACAGGATGGCGATCAGCCCGGAATGGTTGTCATCGCGCAGATAAGCGAGCGAAAAGCCGGATAGCGATGCGTAGGCCAGCCCCGACGCCTCCCATTGCGCTGCTCCCCGCAGCCGCGCCGCAACAGCGCCGACAGCAGTGAGAGCTGCGACCAGAAGCAGCAGCCACAGAGCCGGGAGGCCGGCAACCAGCGCGACAATGAAGACGGCGATCAGCGCTTCCGGCAGAAAGCCAAGCGTCGAGCCGTTCCCAGGACGCGACATACGCGTCCATTCGTAGAAGATCAGCGCCGCTATAGTCGCGCAGAACAGGCGAAACGGCAGTCCGCCAAGCCAGGTGAGCGTAAGCGTGGCGGCCGCCATCACGATGGCCGAGATGACAC
>NZ_RZSL01001155.1:0-739 GCF_003997355.1 Mesorhizobium sp. M1E.F.Ca.ET.041.01.1.1
GTCCAGCGCGACACGACATGGGCGACGTGGTCGGGCGTGACCACCTCTTCCACCATGCCGGCCTTGCCGTCCTGGGCTTCGGCTTCCTTGAGCTTCTTCTCCAATTCCGGGATCTTGCCATAGGCAAGCTCGCCGGCGCGCTGGAACTCGCCCTTGCGCTGGGCGATGGCAAGCTCATTGCGCATCTCGTCGAGCTGCTTCTTCAGGTCCGCGGCGAGGCCGAGCTTCTGCTTTTCGGCCTGCCACTTGGTCGTCAGCTCGGTCGACTGCTCCTCGAGGTCGGCCAGATCCTTCTCCAGCTTTGCCAGCCGATCCTTCGAGGCATCGTCCTTCTCGACCTTCAGCGCCTCGCGCTCGATCTTGAGCTGCATGATGCGGCGGTCGATCTCGTCCAGCGCCTCGGGCTTCGAATCGACCTGCATCCTCAGCCGCGACGCGGCCTCGTCGACCAGGTCGATCGCCTTGTCAGGCAGGAAACGGTCGGCGATGTAGCGGTTGGAAAGCGTCGCGGCCGACACCAGCGCCGAATCGGAGATGCGCACCTTGTGGTGCTGCTCGTACTTCTCCTTCAGGCCGCGCAGGATCGAGACGGTGTCCTCGACCGTCGGCTCGTCGACGAAGACGGGCTGGAAGCGGCGGGCAAGCGCGGCGTCCTTCTCGACATGCTTGCGGTATTCGTCGAGCGTGGTCGCGCCGACGCAGTGCAGCTCGCCGCGCGCCAGCGCCGGCTTCAGAAGGT
>NZ_RZSL01001156.1:0-737 GCF_003997355.1 Mesorhizobium sp. M1E.F.Ca.ET.041.01.1.1
GATCGGGGGAGAGGTGTCGAGCGAAGCTCGACGGAGTGGGGGTCGACCGTGCACCAAATCCGCTTGATTTCCTGCTTGCTGGGTCGCGCCCGCTTTGCGGCGACTTCGCGTTTCACGAACGGCTTCCCCCACTCCGTCGCTGCTTCGCAGCGCCACCTCTCCCCCCTCCGGAGGGAGAGGAAGGGCGCCTCCCGGCAAAGGCTCGCGCCTTTCCTTTCTTCCGTCGATCGGCGGAGAGGTGGCGAGCGAAGCTCGACGGAGTGGGGGTCGACTGTTCATCAATGACATTGATGATCAAAAATCCGTCGGCGCGCCGCCTTCGGCGCGGCGCTTCTCGACGAAGTCGTTGAGCTCTTCGCGGATGGCCGGGTCCATATACGGCTCCTCGTAGGCGGCAAGGCGCTCCTTCCAGACCTTGTTGGTCCGCTCCAGCGCCGTCGGCGAGCCGGCCTCGGCCCAAGTCTCGAAATTGCGCCAGTCGGAGACGATCGGCGAGTAGAAGGCGGTCTTGTAGCGTTCCTGGGTATGCTGGGTGCCGAAGAAATGGCCGCCCGGACCGACCGACTGGATGGCGTCGAAGCCGAGGGCATCCTCGGAGAGGTCGAGCGGGGTCAGGAACTCGGCCACCATCTGCAGGAGATCGATGTCGAGGATGGTCTTTTCGTAGGAGCAGCGCAGGCCGCCTTCCAGCCAGCCGGCGCCGTGCATCATCAGATTGCCGCCGCCCTGGATGGCGC
>NZ_RZSL01001157.1:0-737 GCF_003997355.1 Mesorhizobium sp. M1E.F.Ca.ET.041.01.1.1
GGCCTCCTTCAGGCGGCTTGGCGGCCGTTGCGGTCGAGATAGCGGGAGATCTCGGCGGCGATCGCTTGCGCGTCGGCGCCGACGCCGCCGATGAAGTTGGAATCGCGCTTGCGCAGGAAGCGGAAGCCGAGCGCGTAGAGGCCGGGAACGCTGGTGACGCCGCCCTGATGCGCGAGCTCGCCGTCGGCGCCGAGCGCCAGCGGCTCCAGCCAGCCGAACGACCGCGCATAGCCGGTCGCCCAGATGATGGTGCGGATCGAGCCGTCCCTCAGCGAAAGCCGCTGGGGCCAAGCCGAAGGCACGGCTACCGGCTCGCGCCGGCCTGGTCGCGCGTCGCCGGCGAAGCGGTCGATCTCGGCGAGCAGGCGCGCTTGCTTCATTTCCGCCGCCGCGATCTGCGTCGCGAGATCGTCGGCGAAGACGATCTCGCGATCGGCAATCCCGCGCACGCGTCCGGCCAGCTCGACGCCAAGCGCTTGCAGCGTGGCGAGGTCGACATCGGTCTTGTCCGGCCGCCCGGCGAGCTGCAGCGAAGGCTGGCGCCTGGCGCTCTCGGGGTTGGCGAGCGCGTCGAGCGGTTGCGCCATGAAACCCATCCGGCAGAGCCAGAAGAAGATATCCTTGCCGCGCCAGCGCCTCGGCAGGCGCGTGTGCTTGCCGACGGACAGCGTCACCCGCCGCCCCGCGCGGGCGAGCTCGTCGGCGATCTGCACGCCGGAGGAGGACGCGCCGACGAG
>NZ_RZSL01001158.1:0-736 GCF_003997355.1 Mesorhizobium sp. M1E.F.Ca.ET.041.01.1.1
CCGAACCGTCGAGAATCCTGTCGAGCTCGCGAGCGAGACGACGTGCCGCCGACCATGCTTCGTCGGAATGCGACGTGCCGGGTGCGGCTTTGCGGTTGTGCAATCGGTGTGGCAAATCGAGCAGTCAGTGAAATCGTTAGCGAAAAATCGGGGCTGTCGTAGCGCCTAAACCTAAACAACACCTGACTTTTCCCTGTTTGAAATCGGGAAGTAAAAGCGACAACCACCGAGGCTATGGCGCGGCTCGACGAGCGCCTGGCGCGCTCTCCCGTCCGCGACGGCTTTGTCGAACGCCAACACTTCGCCGATGCAGCCGCCGCACTCTGGCTCGAGGGCGAGCTCGTCCATCTTGAGGACCTGGTCCTGCACGACGCCCACATGGACATCCGCACCCCGACCCACGAGATCACCCGCGCACACGCGGTGCTACGAACCCGGCGGCGAATTTTTGCGCAGACGCCCGACTGGGCGCTCAGCCGGGACGGGTTTTTGACCTTGACCGGCCGCGGTGGCGCGACGCCGGCGTCGGTACAAAAAAGCCGGGAAGGGCAGGAGGCCAGCCCCGTTCCTGCCGACGGTCAGGATGATGCTGAGGCGGATCTTCTGGCTGAGGAGTTTGCCGAGATCGATGCTGTTCTCGCACGCACATCGAAGATTCTGAACGGCGCCGATGTGCCTGCTCGAAAAGAGGAAACGTCACGACGTGAGCGGCCGGACCTGATCTACGATCTCGATT
>NZ_RZSL01001159.1:0-733 GCF_003997355.1 Mesorhizobium sp. M1E.F.Ca.ET.041.01.1.1
GAACGAGGCGATCCAGAGCCTGAGCTGGTTGGCGCGCATGGTGGCCGCCGAGGTGCGGTCGGCGAATAGGTCGAGCTGGCATTCCTTGATGCGGTTCTCCATCTCGCCACGGGCGCAGTAGAGGTCTTCATAGAGGCTCTTTGCCGGCCAGGTCTCGGCGGCGAGCGAGGTGACGACGAAGCGCGGGTTGGCCTCGCCTTGCGTCCACTCGGCCTTGGCCACGGCCCGGCGCCGCAGCTCCAGCTCTTGCGCGTGGCCCCAGGAGATCCTTGAAGCGGCGGGCCGTCCGGTCCGCTGAGGGAGCTCTCTCTGCTCTGGCCTGCTCCAGTTCAGCCCCGATGTGCCGGACCAGCCGGACATTGCGGGCTGG
This sequence comes from Mesorhizobium sp. M1E.F.Ca.ET.041.01.1.1, assembly GCF_003997355.1. Lineage (NCBI taxonomy): Bacteria > Pseudomonadati > Pseudomonadota > Alphaproteobacteria > Hyphomicrobiales > Phyllobacteriaceae > Mesorhizobium > Mesorhizobium sp. M1E.F.Ca.ET.041.01.1.1. Next base: position 371 of record NZ_RZSL01001159.1, read on the forward strand.
GCCGAACAGGTAGTCGACGGCGTTGGTCTCGCACCAGGCCATCAGCGCCTCACGAGCGAAGCCGGAATCGGCGCGCAGCACGATGCGGACCTTGGGCCAGCGGCCCGCGCAGCTGGCGCACGATCTCCTCGATCGCGCCGGCGGCGGCGTCGATGTTGGCGGGCCGCAGCTTGGCGCACAGCAAGTGATCGCCGCAGAAGACGTAGAGCGGCAGGTAGCAGTAGTTACCGTGTAGAGTAGGCGACGAGCGCCACACCGCCTTTCAGCAGTCGGTTTCTCGTCGCCCCTCCCCGAACCGGACGTGCGCCTTTCGTTACGCATCCGGCTCTCCAGAAGACATGGCAAAACAGGCTTCCCCATCCA
>NZ_RZSL01000115.1:0-13824 GCF_003997355.1 Mesorhizobium sp. M1E.F.Ca.ET.041.01.1.1
ATCCAGATCGCCAACAGCATCGGCGCCGTGCCGATTGCCGTGACGCGGACGTCGGCCAAGAAGAGCGCTCTGCTCGATGCCGGCGCCGACTATGTCGTGGCCTCGCAGGAGGAGGACCTCGAAGCGCGGCTGAAGGAGATTGCGCGCGAGGGCGTGCGCGTCGTCCTCGACGCGGTCGGCGGCCCGATCTTCACGCGGCTGACGGCGACGATGTCGCGCGGCGGCATGCTCCTTGAATATGGCGGCCTGAGCCCCGAGCCGACGCCGTTCCCGCTCTTCGAGGTGCTGGCCAAGACGCTGACGCTGCGCGGCTACCTGGTCCACGAAATCACCGGCGATCCGGCCCGGTTGGAAGCGGCCAAGCGCTTCATTCTCGACGGCCTCGCGGCTGGCGCGCTGAAGCCGGTGATCGCGAGGACCTTCCCGTTCGACAAAATCGTCGAGGCGCACCGCTTCCTCGAATCCGGCGAGCAATTCGGCAAGGTCGTGGTGACGGTTTGAAGCCTGCGAAGGATTTGAGCTAAGCTTCGCCGCGCTGGAGGCACCTTTCATGGCCGAACGTCCGGGTCGAGGAGAAAGCAACGGCGCCGTCGCAAACGGTATTGCCGACGACGATCCTCGTCTCGCGCTCATCTACCAGGAGGCGGTGAGAGGTCTCACTCATCAGCAGAGCGTCGTGGAGAATATGAATACCCGCGCCGGCAGCCTTATCTTCGCCACCGCATTCGCGAACTCGTTGCTCGGCGGTGCGGCCCTTTCCGACGGGCTTGGGCTTTGGGACTGGATTGCGGTGGCCCTGCTGTTCGGCATCGGCGGGCTGATCGTCTTCATGCTTTGGCCCTACCACCAATACGCGTTCCGCTTCGATCCGGAAGAGCTGCTCGATCAATATGTCGATGGCGACAGGCCGGCAACGATGTCGGCCATGCGCCGCGCGCTTGCCCTGCGCATCAAGGCGGACATGGCCAGCAACTGGCGGATCATCCAGCGGCTGCGGGTGGCGTTGCAGATCGCGCTGTTCTTTCTGTTGCTCGATATCCTGGCCTGGCTCTTCGCGATTGCCGCCGTTTGATCCGGAGCCGGCGTCGATGGCATCATCGGCCATGGTTCCCTGCCGCCATTTCGGGCCGATCATTGAGACGCAACGGCGGCGGCTAGCAACCGGCAAAGAAATTAACATGCTAACCATCTTCGTCGCAGCGGCAGAGGCGATCATTCATCGCCGCCGGATGGTTTCGGACACGGCAGCTTCGGCGATCCTGACGTCGCAGCTCGCTTTGCGCAAAAATTTAAAACGTTTGCAATTCCAAAAAAGGTGATTACAAACGTTTCAACATCGCGTTCAGGGAGGAACGATTGCCGGCCCGCGTCACTACGCTGAAGGAGCTTGCCGCAAGCCTCGGCCTGTCGATCACGACAGTGTCGCGGGCGCTTGCCGGCCATCAGCAGATCGCCCTGAAGACGCGCGAGCGCGTCGCCCAGGCGGCGCGTCAGGCCGGCTATGTGCCCAACACCGCGGCGCGCACGCTGGTTTCCGGGCGCAGCGGTTTCGTCGGTCTGGTGCTGCCGATCCGCGGGCCCAACCTGGTCGATTCCTTCCTCGGCGAATTCGTCACCGGGCTCGGCGAGGGCCTGGTGTCGCATGGCGCCGATCTCATCCTCGCCACCGCGGCGCAAGACCAGGCCGAGATCGCGGTATTGCGCCATGTCGTCGAATCCGGGCGCGCCGATGGCGTCGTCGTCACCCGTATTGCCGAGGTCGACGAGCGGCTTGCCTATCTGCGCCGGCGCGGCTTTCCCTTCGTCGCCCACGGCCGGCAGCTCGACAGCGACTTTGCCTACAACTGGCTCGACACCGACGGCGCGCATGCTTTCGGCGAAGCCTTCGACATGCTCTACGATCTCGGCCATCGCCATTTCGGCCTGGTGACGATTTCCGAGCCGATGACCTTCCGGCATCTGAGGCAGGACGGCCTCGCCGCCGCGATTGCGCGTCGCGGCGATCCGTCGGTGCGGCTCGACGTGGCAACCGCCCCGCGCTTCGACCGCGGCGCCCGCATCCAGGCTGTCAACCGGATGCTGCACGGGCCTGAGCGTCCGACCGCCATCGTCGCCCTGTTCGACGAGCTGGCGCTGACGGTGATGGAAGAGGCGTCACGCGCCGGGCTCACGGTGCCGCGCGACCTCTCGGTCATCGGCTTCGACAATGTCTTGGCCTCGGCCTATGCGCCACCCGGCCTCACCACTTTCGACGCCTCGATCCGCCAGTGCGCGCGCGAGATCGCCGACATGCTGCTCACCGTTATTGCCGACAGACCGGCTGAGCCGCTGACGCGGCTGATCCGGCCGACGCTGGTGCCGAGGGCGAGCCATGGACCCGCGCCAAAGACAAGAAGCTGATGCCGCCATGACGGCGCCGATATAGGGAGGAAGAGCATGAAGACCATGTTGAAAAAACTGGCGGGTGCCGCGCTGGCCTTGTCGCTTGCCGCCGGCGCCGCCCAGGCCCAGCAGGTGCTGTTCTGGTCGACCCAGGCGCGCCCGGTCGAGGAAACGCAGAAGATGCGCGACCAGGTGCTGAAAGGCTTCGACGGTCCCGTCGACTATCAGGTCGCCGAGGACGGCCCCTGGCTCACCCGCCTGCAGGCTGAGTTGCAGGCAGGCTCCGGCACCATCGGCTTGCTCGGCGGCCTGCACGGCGATTTCTCCACCGTCGGCGCCAGCCTTGTCGATCTCTCCGGCGTCGATGTCGGAGGGGTCAAGGTGAACGAGGCTTACAAGAAGCTCGGCACGCTCGGCACCGGCGAGCAGAAATACATGCCCTGGATGCAGGCAACCTTTCTGATGGCGGCCAACAAGCAGGCGCTGCAATATCTGCCGCCGGGCGTCGATCTCAACGCCATCACTTACGACCAGCTGATCGAGTGGGCGAAGACTATCGCCGAAAAGACGGGCTCACCGAAACTCGGCTTCCCGGCCGGCCCGAAGGGGCTGAAGCACCGCTTCTTCGAGGGCTTCCTCTATCCGTCCTACACCGGCTCGATGGTCACCAAATTCCGCTCGGCCGAGGCCGAGACCGCCTGGAACAAGTTCAAGGAGCTGTGGCAGTACACCAACCCGAACTCGACCAATTACGCCTTCATGCAGGAGCCTCTGCTGTCGGGTGAAGTCTGGGTGGCGTTCGACCATGTCGCGCGCCTTGCCGATGCCTTCAACCAGAAGCCCGACGACTTCGTCGCCTTCCCGGCGCCGGCCGGTCCCGCCGGGCGCGGCTTCATGCCGGTGGTGGCCGGCGTCGCCATTCCCAAGACCTCGCCGAATGCGGACAAGGCCAAGGCCCTGGTCGCCTACATGCTGAAGCCGGAAACGCAGATCGCGACGCTGAAGGCGACCAATTTCTTCCCCGTCGTCGACGTCAAGCTGCCCGACGATGTGCCGGCCTCGGTGAAGGCCTTCGCGCCGGTCATCGCCACCATGACCAGCGCCCCGGATGCGTTGCCGGCACTACCGCCGATGGGGCTCGGCGATCTCGGCGGCAAGTTCAACCAGGTCTACAGCGACAGTTTCGAGCGCATCGTGCTCGGCGGCGAGGATGTGCACGGCGTGCTCGAAGAGCAGGCGACGACGCTCAAGGCGATCCTCGACCAGGCGAAGGCGCCGTGCTGGGCGCCCGACAAGCCGTCCGAAGGCGCTTGTCCGGTCGACTAGGATCCTCCCGAGGGGGCGCCCGGAGTTTGTTGCACTCCGGGCGCCCGGACCGCAGCACTGTCGCAGCGCGCAAGGACAAACACCATGAACGGCAAGGCTCTGCCCTATCTGCTGCTGATGCCGGCGACTTTGTTCCTGTGCGTCTTCTTCCTCTATCCCTTCGTGCTCGTCGCTTTCGAGGCGATGACCCGCGACGGCGTCTTCACGCTCGACAATTTCCGCACCATGGCCGCCAGTTGGAAGTTTCCGGCCACCGTCCGCAACACGCTGCTGCTGGCCGCGATCGTCGTGCCGATCCAACTTGCCATGGCGCTTCTGATGGCGAGCGTCGTGTCGCGGCTGGAGACCGGGCGCAGCGCGGCGCTTTACATCTTCGCCATCCCGCTTGGCATTTCCGACCTCGCCGCCGGTTTGATCTGGCTCGCCATCTTCGACCAGTCCGGTTTCCTCAACACGCTGCTTTCCGGTCTCGGCATCGTCGACCGGCCGATCATGTTCCTCGGCTACCAGAGCAAGCTCACGATCTTCATTGCCGTCGTGCTGGCCGAGATCTGGCGCGCCACCGCGATCATGATGGTCATCCTCGTTGCAGGCATGGGCTTGATCCCGAAGGAGTATCACGAGGCGGCCGAAGTGTTTGGCGCCGGCCCGTGGAAGCGCTTCGTGCGCATCACGCTTCCCCTTCTGCGACCGTCGCTGCAGACGGCGATCATCCTGCGCGTCATCCTCGCCTTCGAGGTCTTCGCCGTCGTCGCGGCCCTTGGCGGCACCAATCTGCCGGTGCTGATGGGCGAGACCTACAACTGGCAATTCACGCTGCAGGACCGCAATGTCGCCGCCGCCTCGGCGCTGCTCATCCTTGCCATCTCGATCGGCTTCACGCTGTTCTTCCTGAGAGTGCTGCGCGTGCCCAAGGAGGCACGGATATGAAGGAGCCCAGGATATGAGCGCCGTCGCCGAGGCGCCGGCTGTCGCGATGGCTGACGCCCGCAAGGCCGGCGACTGGCTGCTCGTCGCCACCGCCATCCTGCTTTGCGTCTGGGTGCTGCTGCCGATCTATCTGCTGATCGTCAACGCGCTGTCGTCACCGCAGGACGTGACCGGCTTTCCCAAGCGCTTCTTCCCGTCCTTCGATCTCGGCAGCCTCGCCTTCTTTATCAACTTCGCCGGTGTCGCCAACGCGCTGTGGAACTCGGTGCTCGTCGCCACGCTGACGATGATCCTCTCGATCGGCTTCGGCGCGCCGGCCGGCTACGCGCTGTCGCGCTTCGATTTTCCGGGCAAGGGAACGTTCCGCTTCCTGGTGCTGATGACCAGGGCCTTCCCATTGCCGTTGTTGGCGCTGCCGCTGGCGGTGATGTTCATCCGCACCGGGCTCGACGATACCGCGCTCGGCCTGGCGCTGGTGCACACCACGCTGGCGCTGCCTTTCGCGGTGCTGATCACCTTCTCGTTGTTTTCCGGCATCCCGGTTGAGCTCGAGGAAGCGGCCTGGACGCTCGGCTGCACCCGTTGGCAGGCTTTTCGCAAGGTCATCCTGCCGCTGGCCTTGCCCGGCATCGCCGCCTCGGCCGTATTCGCCTTCACTATCTCCTGGAACGAGGTCTTCGCCGCCGCCGTGCTCACCATCGAGAACCGCACGCTGACCGCCTTCCTGCTGCAGAGCCTCGGCGAGTCGCCGCTCTACCTCAAATTCGCCGGTGGCGCGGCCCTGGTCGTGCCGGCGCTGATCTTCATCTTCGCCGTCCGGAAATATCTGTTCGCCATGTGGGGGATCGCCAACCGATGACGCGCGAGAGGAAGACCGCTCATGGCTGAAATCGCCATCAAGGGAGTAGCAAAGCGCTTCGGCGGCTTCACCGCGCTGCATCAGGTCGACCTCGCCATCGCCGACCAGGAATTCATGGTGCTGCTCGGCGCTTCCGGCTGCGGCAAGACCACGCTGCTCAGGATCGTCGCCGGGCTGGAGACGCCGAGCCAGGGCGAAGTCTGGATCGGCGGCCGCCGCGTCGACCATCTGCCGCCGCGCGACCGCGGCATTGCCATGGTGTTCCAGAACTATGCCGTCTTCCCGCATCTGACGGTGTTCGAGAACATCGCCTTCGGCCTGCGCATGAAGAAGCTGCCGCAAGCCGATGTCGAGCGCCGCGTCAACCGCACTGCTGAACTGATGCATATCGAGCAGCTTTTGAAGCGCTACTCGGGCCAGCTTTCCGGCGGCCAGCGTCAGCGCGTCGCCGTCGCCCGCGCGCTTGCCATGGAGCCGGACGTCATCCTGATGGACGAGCCGCTGTCCAACCTCGACGCGCTGCTCAGGTTGGAGATGCGTGCCGAGCTAAAAGGCGTGCTCGCGGCCTCGAAGACCACGACCATCTACGTCACCCACGACCAGGTCGAGGCGATGAGCCTCGCCGATCGCATCGCCGTCATGCACCAGGGCCGCATCGTCCAGGCGGCGTCGCCGGTCGAGGTCTACCGCAATCCGGCCGCGCGCTTCGTCGGCTCCTTCATCGGCAACCCGCCGATGAATTTCCTGCCGGCGACCAAAATCGCGGATGGAGGCTGGAGCGTAGCCGGGCTGACGTTGCCCGGCCCGAAATCGGACAAGCGAAAAATCGAATTCGCCATCCGGCCCGAGGATGTCGACGCCGGTGACAACGGGTTGCAGGCCACCGTGCGCGTCATCGAGCCGCTCGGGCCGCACACGCTGGTCACTTGCGACGTCGAAGGCGGCCTGTTCCGCGCCGTGCTGGACTCCAGCGCCACCGTTGCCGTTGGAGACCGCCTGCGGCTCGCCCCTAGGCCCGACCGCATCCGCTGGTTCGATCCCGAAACCACCAATGCCCTTTGAAAGACCTCGAGCCGCCATGACAGCCTCCGCCGCCCAAGACATCATTGCCCGCGCCGTCGAGGTGCTGAAGGAAAACGACCACGGCGACTACACCATCCCGACGAAGGGGCTCTACCCGTTCCAGTGGAACTGGGATTCCTGCCTGACGGCGCTTGGCCTCGCCCACTATGACGAGGCGCGCGCCTGGACCGAGATCGAAACGCTGTTCGCGCATCAATGGCCCGACGGCATGGTTCCGCACATCGTCTTCCATGTCTGGAACGACGGCTATTTTCCCGGGCCCGAGGTCTGGCGCACCGATCGGCCGACCGCCACTTCTGGCATCACCCAGCCGGCCGTCGCCGGCTTCGCCGTGCGCCGATTGTTCGACCGGGCACGCGACAAGAAGCTGGCAGCCGAGCGGGCTCGCAGGCTGCTGCCCAGGATCGATGCCTGGCACCGTTGGTTCTACGAAAACCGCGATCACAAGGGGGAGGGTCTGGTTGCGATCATCCACCCCTGGGAGTCCGGCCGCGACAACTCCATCGATTGGGACGAAGCCTTCGAGCGTGTGCCGACCGAAGGCGTCGAACCATACACGCGCCGCGACATCCTGCACGCCGATCCGGCGCATCGGCCGACTCAGGCGCAGTACGACCGCTATCTCTGGCTGGTGCAGCATTTCCGCGGGCTGGGCTGGGACAATGCCAGGCTGCACGACGCCTCGCCGTTCCAGGTCGTCGATCCCGGCTTCAATGCCATCCTGATCCGCGCCGCGGCCGATCTTGCCGATCTCGCAGAGGTGCTCGGCGAAATGGAGATCGCCAATGCCAATCGCGCCCGCGCCGAAAAGGGGCTGGCGGCGATGGAGCGCCTGTGGAGCGACGCGCATGGCCAATACCTCTGCCTCGACCGTATCACCGGAAAGCTCGTCGACAGCGCCTCGGTCGGCGGCATGCTGCCGGCTTTCGCCGCCATCCCCAACGCGCGCGCCGCCGCGATCGCCGCGACCGTCGAGCGCCTCGCCGGCAAGGCGCGTCATATCGTGCCTTCGCACGATCCCGACGACCCGCGCTTCGATGCCAGGCGCTACTGGCGCGGACCGGTCTGGCTGGTGGTCAACTACATGATCGCCGACGGCCTTCTCGCCGCCGGCCATGCCGAGGTCGCCCGGCGTATCATCCGCTCCAGCCTCGACCTGATCACCGAAAGCGGCTTCGCCGAATATTACGACCCGCTCACCGGTGACCCGCTCGGCGGCGGCCGTTTTACCTGGACGGCTGCGATGGTCATCGAGTTTTTGCGCGGAATATAAGGGCGCGTTCATCGAGCCTGTAAACTTTGCGGCGGCGGGAGCTACACCAGCGCGCCGCAAACGGCTATCAATCGTCGCGACATCATGCTTCGGGGGTCATGAGGGGGCGGCTTGCAGCTGGATTTGAAAACAATCGAGGCTTTGGCCCCCGACCAGGCTTCGCTTGGCGCCGCCGCCAAGCTGACCAAGCGCTCGACCTGGCCCCGCCTCGAGACGAACGAGCAACTGGCGCTCATCTGGGGCGAATGCCAGGGCTCGGGGTCGCCCCGGCTACGATCCGTCCATGGCCGGTTCGGTCGCGGCATTGGGCATTCCGGTCTTTGCCTGCACACCGGATCACGTCCCCGACATGATGGCGGCGGCGCTGCGCCGGGAGGATATCGGCGCCTGGGCGGCCGGAGCGGACATCAAGCTCATTCGCGCCGATGCGGACACGCCAGGCGCGGCCGAGTAAGCCTGCCGGCCCGACACTCAGAACGGCTTCTCGCCGACGATCTCGAAGCGCTCGACCGCACAGTCCTCGGAGATCACCGCCAGCACATCGGTCGAAGGCTCGACCGCGTCGGGCTGCTTCCATTGAACATCGAAGGAAAATACGAAGCGGTTGCGGTCGGTATCGTGCTCCATGCCGACGAAACGCGCGCTGTAGCCGAGTGGCCGGACCATTTCCTGGAGGTCGGGTGGCGAGTTCTTCGGCCATGAGACCGAAAGCATCGCCTTGTGGTCGCGGGCAATCTTGAGATCGACCCATTTCAGCGCCTGAAGCGTCACCAGGGTCAGCACCGTCGCGATCGCGCCGAGGCCGAACTGGCCGCCGCCGAAGGCGAGCCCGATCATCGTCATGATCCACATCGTGGCGGCGGTGGTGACGCCGGTGACGAGATCGCCGCGCCTCAGGATGGCGCCGCCGCCGATGAAGCCGACGCCGGTGAGCACGCCGAGCGCAAAGCGCATCACATCCATGCGCACGAAGGAGTCCGGCCCTTTGCCGGTCACATCGAGCAGCATGTTGGCCTGGACCATTGCGACGCAAGCCGCCAGGCCGACCAGTATGGTCGTGCGCAAACCGGCGGAGTGGCCGCGCGCCTCGCGGTTCAAGCCGATGAGGAAGCCTGCGAGCAACGTCAGCAACAGCCGCGCGACGAGATCCGGCCAGGTCGGGTGAAGCGGCATATCGCAGCAAAGCGGCTCGAACATCGTCCGTCAGGGCAGCCTGCGCGCCCCTCCGTTGCGTCTGGAATGTTCAACTTGGGTTGGCCGCTGATGGTTCCGTGGCCGGCGCCGTTCGATCCACTTCACCGAATGGCGATGCTCAGCACCAGTGCCAGCACGACGATGCCGACCAGTCCGGCGATGAAGATGATGCGCCTCGCGCGCGTGCGCAGGATGATTTCGCCCTGCCGCGCATCCTGGCCGGAAAAGACCGGGCCTTGCCTGTCGCGGTCCTTGCTCATGATCTGCTCCTTCCCTGCGGGTGGCACGGGAGGTGTCGGAACAGGAACCGATCTGCTGGCATGAAGTTCCGCCGAACTTGGCGGCAATGCCGGCGGGAGCGGCAAGCACTCCCGCCGTCGACCGGCCACAACGCGGCCGGCAAAATTCCCGGCTTTCAGCCGAATTTCGGGTCGAGGCTGCCTGACTTGTAGCGCTTGGCCATGTCCGACAACGGGATCGGCTTGATCTTCGGCGCATTGCCGGCGGTGCCGAACTGCTCGAAGCGCTCCTTGCAGAGCTTCTTCATCGCCGCCATGGCCGGCGTCAGATATTTGCGCGGATCGAACTCGCTAGGGTTCTCGGTCAGCACCTTGCGGATCGCGCCGGTCAGCGCCATGCGGTTGTCGGTGTCGATGTTGATCTTGCGCACGCCATGCTTGATGCCGCGCTGGATCTCTTCCACCGGCACGCCCCAGGTCGGCTTCATCTGGCCGCCATACTTGTTGATGATCTCCTGCAACTCCTCCGGCACGGAGGACGAGCCGTGCATGACGAGATGCATGTTGGGCAGACGGCGGTGGATCTCTTCGATCACATTCATCGCCAACACCGCGCCGTCCGGCTTGCGTGAGAATTTATAGGCGCCGTGGCTGGTGCCCATGGCCACCGCCAGCGCGTCGACATGGGTGTCGCGCACGAATTGCTCGGCCTGCACCGGGTCGGTGAGCAACTGGTCGTGGCTGATCGCGCCTTCGACGCCGTGGCCGTCTTCCTGCTCGCCGCCGCCGCTTTCCAGTGAGCCGAGCACGCCGATCTCGCCTTCCACCGAGACGCCGCCCCAATGCGCCATGTCGACGACGCGCCGGGTGATGCCGGAATTATAGGCATAGTCGGCCGGCGACTTGCCGTCTTCCTTCAGCGAGCCGTCCATCATCACCGAGGTGAAGCCGTACTGGATCGCGGTAACGCAGGTCGCTTCGTTGTTGCCGTGGTCGAGATGCATGCAGACCGGAATGTCGGGGTGGATTTCGACCAGCGCGTCGATCAGCTTGGCCAGCACCACGTCATTGGCGTAGGCGCGGGCGCCACGGCTAGCCTGCAGGATGACCGGCGACTTGGTCTCCTCGGCCGCCTCCATGATGGCGAGCCCCTGTTCCATGTTGTTCATGTTGAAGGCAGGCACGCCATAGCCGTGTTCGGCGGCATGGTCGAGCAATTGTCTCAGTGTGATGCGAGCCACCCAATAGTCTCCTGTATTTGGTTGCAGGCGGGATTTACCAATGGTCAGGCCAGGCCCAACCACTTGCTTCTGGCCGGATTTCCGACGGACCGCAACCACTCTCGTTGCGGTCCTGAAATCCAAATCGGTTTAGTTCTGGCGCACCGGTCGGGCTCAGGCGGCGATGCGTGCGCGCGCGGCGAGGATTTCGACGCAGGCTCTTGCCGCTTCCTTGCCCTTCACCAGAAAATGCTCGTGAAAGAAGCGGTGATGCTCGGCGCTATCGTGAAAATTGTGCGGCGTGAGCACGGCGGAAAGCACCGGAACGCCGGCCGCAAGCTGCACGCTCATCATGCCGTCGATGACGGCGCTGGCGACGAAATCGTGCCTGTAGATGCCGCCATTGACCACGAAAGCGGTGCCAAGGATCGCCGCATAGCGGCCGGTCTCGGCGAGCGTCTTGGCGTGCAGCGGGATCTCGTAGGCGCCAGGCACGTCGAAGATGTCGACGCTGAAACCACCGAGCGCGGCAAGCTCCGCCACGAAGGCCGTCACGCACTGGTCGACGATATCGGCATGCCAGCGCGCTTTGATGACGGCAACGCGGCGGGTCTGTTGATCTTTGGGGAAATGCTGATTCATGGGTCCTTCCTTCCGTTTCGAACCAGAATCAGGACGCACGACACAAAAACCGACCCGCGCCAGCGGGCCGTCCTTGCGTACGTTCTCTTCCATCCGGACTGTAACCGTCGGCTCCGGAATTACACCGGATCTGCTGACCCTCCCGTTTCCGGAAGGCGCTCGCGGGCTTGGGTCGAAACCCTTACCGCCGGTGGGGACTTTCACCCCGCCCTGAGAACTTAACGCGGTTTGTATGGAGGAGGAGGACCGGCGCTGTCAATTGTCGCCGTCGCCGGAGCTGCGATCTCCCCCTTGGGGGGAGATGGCCGGCAGGGCAGAGGGGGGCGCGAAGGATCGCGGCGCTGCAGGATCAAGGTTCCTCGCCCCCACGAATGTGGGGGAGAGGTGGCTCGGCGAAGCCGAGACGGAGAGGGGAGCGCCCTACGAGGCCCCCTCTCCGTCCGCTTCGCGGCCACCTCTCCCCGCCTTTGGCGGGGGCGAGGAACCCAGGTATTGAAATGCTGGCGGGACAGCGCCCCCCTCTGTCGCCTTCGGCGACATCTCCCCCTCGAGGGCATAAGCGCTAAGATAGCGTTGGCATGGACTGAAACTTGCGCTTTCGTGGTGGCTCACGCCAACGATGTCGCAAGGCGTGGAGATTTTGGCGCAGGGCTGCCAGGGGCGGCTGAGTAAAGATCGCTGCGATCAGGGAGGCGACGATCTGGCGGGTAGCGCGCCACAGCAACGGGCGCCCGTCGCTCAAGGGGGAGAGACACCCAACTCCTGCGAGAGGGGTTCGGTCACAAGCGCGATGAGGAAGTGGGCAAGAATCCAAGGTTTTGCGATCCTTGGGTCTTTGGCGGGAGGCGCGCGCAGCCCGATCAGGCTCTTCAGACGCTTGAAGGCGAGCTCGATGCGCCAGCGCATGCGATAGAGCTTGAGAACCGTTCCGGCGGGAAACTCCTCCCAGTCAAGCGAGGTCACAAGGATGACGAAGCCGGCCGCAATCAGCGTCTCCGGTCGAACCTTGTTGCCCTTGGCCTTGGCTTCCTTGTTGATTTTGCGCCGCGCTTCTTGTGCCGCGGCCTCGGATTTGCGCAAGGCGATCAGGCGCATCTTCACAGGCTCGCCCTTCTTGAGGCCCAGCCGGACAGGCGTTTCGAAGACTTCCTCCCGGCAGCTCTCCAGGTGGCCGATGAGATCGAACGCCTCGCCGTTGGCGTCGAGCCATCGCGCATTCTTCCACGACGCGCGCACGACAACGTCGCCGCCTTGCTCCATGACCTTTGCGATCCGCTCAGCCTGCAGATAGGCGCGGTCGCCGATGCGGATCTCGCCCGCCACCACCGGCACGCGGTCGATCAGCTCGGCCTCGCTCTGGTCGGTGATCTCGAGGAAATCGAACTGCTCGCGCTCAAGATCGAAGGCGCAGTGCATACGCCAAAGGCCATTGTTCTTCTTCTCGTGCACACCGGCCTTGGCAACCGCCGTCGCATCGAGGATGCGGATCAGCCGACCCTTGGCCAAGCCTTCCTCCTCGCGCTTCAAAAGATGCCCAATCAACTGCTGCAGCCATGGTCCTGCATTGCGCAGCCGGCCGAGCAAGGCCACGTCCGAAATGTCGGCAATCCCGCTCGCCGCCGCCCAGGCCACAACGCCCCGCATGCCCACCTTGCCAAGGCAGTAAGCCAGTGTCAGGCGCAACAGGTCGCTCGCCGACCGGATGCCGCGCGGGCGCAGGAACGCCTTCGTCTCGCGCGCACTTCCTGCGATCAACTCTTCGCCGCCGAGAAGCTCAATCGTCTCGGCCCAACCGTCATCAACAAGCGATTCGTGTGTCATCCCCAGCGTAGAATCACAACCGATCCCGCGCCGCAATGCCTATCTTAGCGCCTATGCCCTCGAGGGGGGGAGATTACCCCCGCTCCGGAAACATCGCCTTCAGCCCCTCGCGCGAGGCCTTCGCCACGCCGCGCTCGGTGATCAGCCCGGTGACCAGCCGCGCCGGCGTCACGTCGAAGGCGGGATTTGCGGCCGGCGTCGCGTCGGGCGAGACGCGCACCTGCGCGATCTTGCCGTCCGCCGTCTTGCCCCAGACCAGCGAAACCTCGTCACTCGCGCGCTCTTCGATCGGGATTTCGGCAAGCCCGTCGGCCACGGTCCAGTCGATGGTGGGCGAGGGGAGCGCGACATAGAAGGGCACGTCGTTGTCGGCGGCAGCGAGCGCCTTGAGATAGGTGCCGATCTTGTTGCAGACGTCGCCATTGGCGGTGGTGCGGTCGGTGCCGACGATCACCATGTCGATGTCGCCATGCTGCATCAAATGGCCGCCGGCATTGTCCACGATCAGCGTGTGCGGCACGCCATGGCCGGCCATCTCCCAGGCGGTCAGTTGGGCGCCCTGGTTGCGCGGCCTGGTCTCGTCGACATAGACATGCACCGGAATGCCGGCTTCGGTCGCCAGATAGATCGGGGCCGTCGCGGTGCCGTAGTCGACCGTCGCCAGCCAGCCGGCATTGCAATGGGTGAGGATGTTGACCGCCTCGCCGGGCTTCTTGCGCGCCGCGATTTGCCTGATGATGGCAAGCCCGTTCTCGCCGATGGCGCGGTTGAGCCCGACATCCTCGTCGGCGATCTCGGCGGCGCGCCGGTATGCGGCCGCGGCGCCGAGATCGCCGACGAGGATGTCGGGCTCAA
>NZ_RZSL01001160.1:0-730 GCF_003997355.1 Mesorhizobium sp. M1E.F.Ca.ET.041.01.1.1
GAGGATATGGGATTGTGCCTGCATGTCTGCCCGATTTGCCTTTTCGCCCCCGATAATAGGGAGTGGGGATTATAAGGAGTGCCGCCGCCGAGCGGCATGGAAAATTGCAACCGAATGTTTCTGTGGTGGCGCCGGAAACATTGGGAAACAAATCTCCTTTTTGCGGAAACCTTCGGCAACGCGCCGAAGCAAAGCGGCAAAAGACGCTTCCTATCCTCCTGCCATCGCAAGCATGAAGGAAAGGATTACGTCATGCGAAGCAGACTTTTGGCGCTCGGCCTGTTCTCGGTCGCGGCCATCCATCCCGTGCTGGCCGCCCAACCCGACCCTGGCGCACCGGGCGACCAACCGCCGGCAATCGGCCGGCAGGACGACGCGAATCCTGGCCCGATGCCCTGGCCCGGCCCGCATGGGCCGATGCGACACGGACCGCAGGGGCCGGAGGGCTTCCGCATGGGGCCGCCGCCGCCGGAAATGCTCGCCGCCCGGCTTTCGGCGCTCGAGACCCGCATCGGTATCCGCTCCGAACAGCTCGATGCCTGGCGCGACTACACCAGCGCGCTGCAGGCGGTGCTGGCGCCGCCGCGCTTCGACCACGGCTCCGGCGCTCCCGGCGGCCCTGAGGCAGGCGGACCGGCTGCTCCCGGCGCCCCCGACCAGGCGCAGCGCGATCCCTTCGCCTTCCAGGAGCGGCTAGCCGACGAGGTGACCAAACGCGCGGCCGCGGCCG
>NZ_RZSL01001161.1:0-726 GCF_003997355.1 Mesorhizobium sp. M1E.F.Ca.ET.041.01.1.1
CTGCATCACCTGTTCCTGGTAGACGATGACGCCTTGCGTCTCCTTCACCAGATGGTCGATCTTGGGGTGGATCGAGGCCATCTCCTCTTCGCCGTGCTTTCTGGCGTTGTAGGTCGGGATGTTCTCCATCGGACCAGGGCGGTAGAGCGCGACCAACGCGATGATGTCCTCGATGCAGTCCGGCCGCATGCCGATCAGCGCCTTGCGCATGCCCGCACTTTCAACCTGGAACACACCGACCACCTCGCCGCGCGACAGCATCGAATAGGTGTCCTTGTCGTCGAGCGGAATGCGGGCAAGATCGATGTCGACGCCGCGCCGGCGGATGAGCTTCACCGCCGTTTCCAGCACGGTCAGCGTCTTCAGGCCGAGGAAGTCGAACTTCACCAGCCCGGCCTGCTCGACATATTTCATGTTGAACTGGGTGACCGGCATGTCAGAGCGCGGATCGCGGTACATCGGCACCAGTTCCGACAGCGGCCGGTCGCCGATGACGATGCCCGCGGCGTGCGTCGAGGCGTGACGGTAGAGGCCTTCGAGCTTCTGCGCCGTGTCGAGCAGCGTCTGGACGATCGGCTCCTTCTCCGCCTCCTCGGCGAAACGCGGCTCGTTGGCGATGGCATCCGCCAGCTTGACCGGATTGGCCGGGTTCTGCGGCACCATCTTGGAAAGCTTGTCGACCTGGCCGTAAGGCATCTGCAGCACGCGGCCGACGTCGCGCAGCAC
>NZ_RZSL01001162.1:0-724 GCF_003997355.1 Mesorhizobium sp. M1E.F.Ca.ET.041.01.1.1
CTGTACGTCATTGGCTGGATCGCGGCGGGCGCCGGTCATCCGGCACTGGGGTTGTTTCCGAATTGAGTGGCGTTGCCGTGCTTCGAAAAATGGCACGTGCCACGGATTCGCCCGGATTGATGTCACAGTCGCGGCGGAGTATCGCGTTCGCGGGCGAATTTGAGGGCATGACTTGAACGAGATTCTTCACGCGGTCTTCAGCACGCAGGGCTTTGTCCTTGGCACCCTCGTGCCGTTTGTGTTCGTGCTCACCGTCGTCGTGTTCGTCCATGAGATGGGTCACTATCTTATCGGCCGCTGGTGCGGCATCGGCGTGAAGGCTTTTGCCATCGGCTTCGGCCCGGAACTCTTCGGTTTCAACGACCGCTACGGCACGCGCTGGAAGCTGTGCGCCATCCCGCTTGGCGGTTATGTCAAATTCGTCGGCGACATGAACGCGACATCGAGCCAGCCGAGTGCCGAAGACATCGAATCGTTGACCGAGGCCGAGCGCGAAGTCGCTTTCCACACCCAGCCGATCTGGAAGCGCGCGGCGACCGTCGTCGCCGGACCGTTGTTCAATTTCCTGCTGACGATCGCCGTCTTCGCGGTCCTGTTTTCGCTTTACGGCCGTCCGGTCATGGAGCCGACAGTGGCCGAAGTCGTTGCCGGCAGTCCTGCGGCGCGGGCAGGCATCCAGCCCGGCGACCGATTCGTCAAAGTCGACGGCAGCAAGGTGGAGACC
>NZ_RZSL01001163.1:0-720 GCF_003997355.1 Mesorhizobium sp. M1E.F.Ca.ET.041.01.1.1
GAGCTATGGATCGCCTCGAAGGCGTCGGACTTGTAAGGTCTAGTCTTGCTCATGGCATATCTCCACGAAGTCTCCGTCTGCAAGCAATGCGGCGATCTGCCGATCCGTCAGACCTTGATAGGCCTTGGCCAACGTGCGGAACTGCGCGAGTTCATGGTCATCGATGTTGGCTCTGTCCTGCTTGGCGAACAGATATTCATAGACCCAGAACCGGTCGAAACCAGCCAGGATGATCGAGCGGTGCCTGTTGTCGTTCAGGCGCTTCTTGAACACGCCGCCGCCCAGATCATCCGCTTGTCCCACCGCCACCTGCACGATCGCCTTGCACAGGGCGGCGTCGCTGATCCGCGCCTTGCGCGCCGCCTTGGCGAACCAGGCCGTCTTGAATGTCCGTCGTGCCATTGGTTTAGATAGCACCTGGTGCTATAGACTTCAATCGCCATTGCTGACCTCGATGTCGCGTTCGAATGCCGATTCACATTCCGCTCCCGTTGCCATACACTGACATCGGCAAAGCCCAAATCCTGGCAAGTCTCAAGGCAACGATCCTCGCCCCATGAACCAGCCCACCGCCGACGATCTTCCCGACATTGTCGATCTGGTGATGGAAATGGGGCAGCCCGTACGGCCGCCGGCGCATGTGGAGGCGCTGGTCGAAACAGCGAAGGGCTACGCCAAGGCCGCCAGCTCCGAAAACACGCGCAACGCCTACGCCAAGGA
>NZ_RZSL01001164.1:0-715 GCF_003997355.1 Mesorhizobium sp. M1E.F.Ca.ET.041.01.1.1
TTGGGGAAGCGCGAGATATTATCGCGGAAACCCTGTTCGGCGTTGGGATAGTCGCCCGACAGAATGAACTGGTAGGAGTTGCGGTAAAGCTCATCGGGATTGTTGGTCGAGGGCAATGAAGCCATCACCGTGCCGCCGGACTTGCTCTTGCCGCTGTTGTTGCCGGTTTCGGCGGCGGGCGCGTTCGCCGTGGCCGCCGGAGCCTGCGCCGGCGCGCCCGCCTGGGGATCGGTCTCGGCATTGACGACATTGCCGTTCTTGTCGACCGTGATGGTGCCGAAGGTCTTCGGCGGCGCGCCGGTGATCAGCTTACCCGGGTCGCCGGTCTGCGACTCGACGATGACGTCGCCGACGCTCTTGCCGCCGCCGTCCTGCGCTCCCGCATCGGCCGGAGCTTGCGTCGCCGGGGCCTGCGCGACGCCGGTATCGGTGCCGGCATCGCCGGCGCCCGCATCGCCGTTGCTTGCATTGTTCGTATCGCCGTTCGGGGGCGCGGCCTCGGACTTTTTCTGCCCGGTCGGCTTCGCGCCTTGCGAGCCGCCCTCGAGCTGCTGGAAGCGGAATTCGTTGTCTTCCTGCTGCTTGCGCATCTGCTCCTGCATCTGCAGGATTTGGAAGTTGAGCTCCTCGATCTTGCCATTCATCTGGCGGAGCTGATCTTCCAGACCGGTCGCGCCGGCGCTGTCCTGCTGCGCCATCTGGGCCTGCTGCGACT
>NZ_RZSL01001165.1:0-713 GCF_003997355.1 Mesorhizobium sp. M1E.F.Ca.ET.041.01.1.1
ACCCGAAGAAGCCGCGCCAGCAGGTGATGGTGAGCGGATCGGCATGGATCGACTTGGTCAGCACGCCGGTGAGCGCGAAGGCGACGGCCGACGCCGAGACCAGCACGATGCCGAGCGTGCGTTCGGCCGCGGGGTCGGCGGCGCCCTTGGCAAGCTTTGCGGGCATGTCGAGCGTATCCGTCATGGCACCAGACTATCCCGTTGCTGCTGACAGCCTTCTGTCATGAGCTCTGAACCCGTTCGCGGGAATATCTTTGCTATAGGAAAAGCTGGTGCGGCGCTGCTCCAACCGGGAGGAGAACCCGGTCGGCCTCTATTGCGTCGCCTGGTAGAGCTCCGAGGCCGCCTCCTTCAGCGCGCGCCTTCCGTCAGGCCTCAGATACATCATGTGCCCGCCCTCGACGACGTCGAGGCGGATCGGCTTGGCGTCGGCGAGCGTGGGGATCTGGTTCACCAGATAGCGCGAGGCGAGGTAGGGCGTGACGAGGTCGGTGTAGCCGTTGACGATGACGACACCGAGCGCCGGGTTGAGCGAGCGCGCCCGCTGCAGGTCGTTCATCACCCCGGCAAAGCCTTGCCCTGAGTTGCCGTAGTCCCAGTTGTGGCTGACCTCGCCGTTGAGCAGTCGGTAGCTGACATCGGTGCGATAATTCAGTTCGTCGCGGGCGTAGGCGACGAAGGCCGAGGTCAGCACCGGCACGCTGCGGTCGAGC
>NZ_RZSL01001166.1:0-712 GCF_003997355.1 Mesorhizobium sp. M1E.F.Ca.ET.041.01.1.1
GGATCGCATCCGCGGCCTTGCCGACGCCGCCGATGATGACGAGCGACAGCACGGTGACGATGAGACCGTATTCGATGGCCGTGGCGCCCGATTCATCTTTCGCGAATTGCTGCAGCAGGTTTTTCATGGTCGTCGATCCCTCTTGTGGGGAACCATAGGGCCTACCCGTTAAGAAAGGTTAACGGCAAAAGCTTAACGGGGGGTGAAACAGCCACTTCTCGCTGAATTTATTAACCAATTAGCAGTCGCCATGGCGACTGCCGTCGTTGCGGATCACGCAGATGGAACTTGGCAGCGGCTGCAGCACGCTTCGCCGCAGTGTGTAGGTGTCGCGGCGGCCGATCGAGCCGGTGCTGGTCATGTCGAGCCCGCTGGCCAGGCCGCCACGCGCGCTCTGCGACCGCGTCTGGCTGTCGAGGAAAGGCGTCGCGATCAGCGCCAGCGCCACTGCAGCCGATCCGAAAAGCAACGTGATCCGCAAAATGCCCATGCCGGCATCGGCGGCGCGGAAAGTACGATCGGGCCGGATCGAGTCCCAGTCTCTCTCGAGGCTCATGGAATGGCTCCAAACAAAATCGGGCATGCCGCCGCGCGGACGACTTCGCCTCAATCTTCCATGTCGAGATAAATCTTCCATTAACGCTGCCTAAAACAGACGAGGCAAAGGCAGCTCGCGGCTACTCCAGGAAAAGTGCGTAGCCGTCTGGTGGAA
>NZ_RZSL01001167.1:0-710 GCF_003997355.1 Mesorhizobium sp. M1E.F.Ca.ET.041.01.1.1
GCTTGGAACCGGGACCGCCATCTTCATCCAGCTCGACCTCGGTCACCTCCAGCGGCGCACGCCGCCACACCACCTGGGCCGGGCTCGACAGCCTCTCCCAGACAAAGGCCGTACGCAGAATGTCGTGCCGGTCCACCACCTGCTGAACCGCGCCAAGATAGCGCTCCAACAAGCCGCGCTCGGCAAACGCCATCTGCGAGACCAGCAGATAGGGATCGCCCTTCGTCGCCAGCAGATGATGGAATAGGATGCCGTCCTGCAGTGGCGACAGGCCATAAATGTCCTGGATGTTGCCGACGCCACCGGGCACCGTGGCGACGATCCGGTCGATCTCTTCCTGCCCAAGCTCGATGAGCGGCAGCATCTGCGGCGTAATCGCCGCACTCTGCTCGGTGATCGGGTTGGCAGGCACCGCCACCTCGTGATGGCTGCCAAGGCTTTCGGCCAGATCGCAAAGCACCGGCCTGGCGAACAGGGTGTGTACCTCCACCCCGAGCGACAGCCGCCGCAGCCGCTCCATCAGCTGCACCGCCAGGAGCGAGTGGCCGCCGAGTTCGAAGAAATTATCGTGGCGCCCGATGCGCTCGACCCCGAGCAGCTCCGCCCAGATCCCGGCCAGCAGCGTCTCGACCGCGCCCTGCGGCGCTTCATAGGCGGCGTGCGCATAGGCCTCGTCGGCCGGCGCCGGCAGCGCCTGGCGGTCGAGACGC
>NZ_RZSL01001168.1:0-707 GCF_003997355.1 Mesorhizobium sp. M1E.F.Ca.ET.041.01.1.1
GACCCGGACGAAGCAAAGACGCTCGCCGACATTGAAGCGTATGGCTGCCACATCCTGTATGTCTTGGCAGAAGACGAGCTTCCGCCTTTCGCCTACTCGGTGGGGATAGAGCACAATTTCAAGGCTCCCGAATTGGTCATCATCGGGCTGAAACCGGAGCTTTCCCAAAGTATCATCAACGAGTATTGCCGGCGGGTGCGAAACGGCGAAACGTTCAGCATCGGACAGCGAGCGTCAGGTTTCCTGGGCGGCGGCTTCGACTGTCAGTTCGGCTCCGTCCATCCGGACCAATATCCCGAACATTTCGGTTGGGACATCTGGTTCTACGACGGTCCGGATTTCCGCGTCATGCAACTCGTGTATCCGAATACCTCGGGCATTTGGCCCTGGGACGCCGAAGCCGACAAGTGGTTCCGCAAGCGGCAGCCACTGCTCGACCAACCGCCATCGCCAACTTAGTTACGGACCGCCCAAACCCGCACTGTCTTTTGAATTGAACATATGAAAGCACTCCCATGAAAGCTGTCGTCTTCGAAAAATTCGGCGAGGCGCCGACGATCCAGACCGTGCCCGACCCGAAGCCGGCAGCGGATGGCGTCGTCATCAAGGTCGAGGCGACCGGCCTCTGCCGCAGCGACTGGCATGGCTGGATGGGCCATGACGACGGCATCACGCTGCCGCATGTTCCGGGACATGAACTGGCGGGC
>NZ_RZSL01001169.1:0-707 GCF_003997355.1 Mesorhizobium sp. M1E.F.Ca.ET.041.01.1.1
GAGGCGATCCATAGCTCGGCGCGCGCGCTCTACAAGGTCGGGGCGATCGACAAGACGACGATGCGCAGCTTCGACGAGAGCTGCCTGACGGCGCCGGCGGCGATCGGACCCGACGAGATCAAGGCGTTGCGCGAGAAGAACCATGTCAGCCAGCCGGTGTTCGCGCGCTATCTGAACACGTCGGAATCGACCGTGCAGAAGTGGGAGACCGGCGCCAAGCGGCCGAGCGGGATGGCGCTGAAACTCTTGTCTGTGGTCAAGAAGCACGGGCTGGCGGCGCTCGGCTAGGCGGATTTCGGATACGTCCGATAAGGCAAGCTTATCGGACGTAAAACGCTGTCGACAGGGGCGGCGGTTTTGCTCGAAACTGATTGTCAAAAGCGCCGCCATGAATCATGCTGCTGAGAATGATTCTTCGCCCCAGATCGTCCCCTCACCACGCAGTCCAGCCGCTCGGCGCCGCGCCGATCGGGCCCATGGCGACTGTGCCATCTTGGCTGCGCAGGGCAGTCGAGACGGCGCAAACCCTTGAGGATGCTGCGATTGCGGCCGGCGCCGTCCTCGGCGCGCTCGATGCTCTCGTGCGCCGGCAGGAGCGATGGGCCGGCGCCTGGCGGCAACGTCTGGCACTCGGCGCGGCCGCGGCGACGGTGCGCCAGGCGGGTCGCACCGAGGACGAGGCCGCGCTGCGCGACACCGTGCTGCTC